>QCGU01000004.1 GCA_003278165.1 Pelagibacteraceae bacterium AG-390-A02 | reverse complement strand
TCAACTTTTGTAGCAAAAAAAGCAAAAACATTTGATGAGGAAAAAAAAGTTGCTCAAAAAGCTCCTGTTGATGGAATAACTATAGATAATTTAGGAACTGTAGAGAAAAAAGAATTGTCTAAAACTAAAGAAAGTAATTTTCTATATTCAATTAAAATTGCAGACTTTTATTACAAGGATTCAGCAGAAAATATGATTCAAAGAATCAAGGATGAAACAGACATAAAAAACCCAATTATAAAAAAATTATCACAAACAAAATTTAGGGTATTATTAGGTCCATTTAATGATATAAAAAAAATTCAAGAGTCATTTGACGAAATTGAAAAACTGAACTTTGAAAACCTAAAAATTATTAAAGATGTTTAAAAAATTATATTTAATTATTTTAATATTCATATTTTTTGTAACTAAATCATTTGCAAATTTTGATGTAAAAGCAAAAACTGCAATAATTCAAGATTATCATTCTGGAGAAATTCTTTTTGAAAAAGAGGCAGACTTATCAATTTATCCTGCGTCTATGACAAAAATTATGACTTCCATTATTGCCTTTGATTTAATTAAGTCTGGTGATTTAAATATGGATGAAAAATTTATTATTTCTGAAAGAGCTTGGAGATTGTCTACCTCAGGATACTCTTCAATGTTTATTATGGTTGGAGATCAGGTTTCAGTTGAAAATTTACTCAAAGGAATAATTATAGCATCCGGTAATGATGCTTGTGTAGCATTAGCTGAAGGTATAGCTGGTACAGAAGAAGAGTTTGCAATTTTAATGACTGCCAAAGCTAAAGAATTGGGTATGGATAATACGATTTTTTCTAATTCTTCTGGAATCAATCATCCTGATAATCGTTCAACAGTTAGAGATATAATGATTATGTCTAGGTATTTAATTAAAGAACATCCAGAATTATATAAAATGTTTGCAGAAAAAGAATTTACTTGGGATAGAACAGGAGGTGATCCAATAACACAAGGGAATAGAAATCCTCTTTTATATAAAAATCTTGGTGCAGATGGAATTAAAACTGGATATCTTGCATTAGAAAAATATTCATTGGCATCATCAATAGATAGAAATGGCAGAAGGTTGATTGCTGTTGGAAGTGGTTTTAAATCAAAAAATTCAAGATCAAAAGAGAGTACTAAAATGTTAACATATGCACTTACAAATTTTGATTTAGTAAAAATAACCGAGGCAAATAAACCTTTTCAAAAAATAGACGTTTGGTTAGGTAAAGAAAATACTGTTTATGTTTATACAAATGAGGATATTTACAAAACAATTAAAAAAGCAAAGAAAAAATTACTAAAAGTTTCTGTAAACTACAATGGTCCTGTTGAAGCTCCAATTAATAAAGATCAAAAAGTTGCAACATTAAAAGTGGTTTATGACCAAGAATTAGTAGGTGAATATGATTTGCTTGCTTCAAAAGAAATTAAAAAAGTAAATTTCTTTTCTAGATTGCTTAAATCATTAAACTACCTAATTTGGGGTGATGTCTAAGAAGCCCATAATTGTTTTTGAAGGTATTGAGGGCAGTGGTAAAAGCCACCATATTAAAGTTGTATCAAGGTTTTTAGACAAAAATAATTTTAAATTCATAAAAATCAGAGAACCAGGAGGAAGTTTAAATTCTGAAAAAATTAGAAAATTAATTTTAAATAAAAAATCTAATTTTAATGTAAAAACTGATCTGCTTTTATACTTAGCTGCTAGAAGTGAAAATATTAACCTTATTAAAAAATTTTATAAAAAAAAAATTATATTGATTGATAGATTTACAGACTCAACAATTGCTTATCAGCACTTTGGTATGGGTGTTGATATTAAGATTATAAATACATTAAATAAATATTTATTAAAAAATATAAAAGTGAATTTTACATTTCTTAATGTTGTTAACAAAAAAAATCTTTTCTTAAGATTAAAAATGCGTAAATCTTTAAATAGATATGATCAATTTAATACTAATTTTTATAACAAAGTTCAAAAAGGATTTCTCAATTTATCTCGATTAAATAAAAAAAAATATAAAGTAATTGACTCAAATTTAGATATTAAGAAAAATGAAGAAATAATTATCAATCAAGTTATAAAATTAATTAAATGAAATTAAATTCATCTATACAACATAATTTATATGGACATCACGAAATTTTTAATCACTTATGTAAATTATGTTTACATAACAAATTACCAAATAAAATTCTTTTATCTGGAGAAAAAGGAATAGGTAAAGCAACTTTAGGTTATCATTTAATAAACTTTGTATTATCAGAAGATGAGGAAAATTCATATGATATTAAAAATAACGAAATTAATGTAGAGAATAAATCATTTAAACTTATACAAAATAAATCTAATCCAAATTTTAATCTTATAGACGTTGCAGAAGATAAAAAAAATATAGATATAAATCAAATAAGAGACTTAATAATTAATCTAAATAAATCTTCATTCAATAAAAAAAAAAGATTTGTTTTAATTGATAATATTGAGTTATTAAATTTGAATTCAATAAATGCTTTACTAAAAGTATTGGAAGAACCTAATGAAAATATAAATTTTATCTTAATTAATAATAACAAAAGAATTTTACCTACACTTAAGTCAAGATGTTTAAATTTCAAAATTTTTTTAACAAATGATCAGTCTATTGAAATTATCAATCAATTAATAAATGATGATGTTCATAACTTAATAAATCAAGATTTATTAAGTTATTTTATAACACCAGGTAAATTATATGAACTATTAAAACTAGCTGAAGATTATGATTTAGATCTTAAGAATAGTAATTTAGATATTTTTTTGAAAAGTTTAATAACAAGTAAAGCTTACAAAAAAAGCAAACCAATTATTCAATTAATTTATTCTTTTATTGAAGTTTATTTTAGAAACAATATATCTACAAAAAATATTAATTTATTTCATCATTATCATTATTTTTTAAAAAAAATTAATGACACTAAAATATATAATTTAGACGAAGAGACACTACTTATGGAATTTGAGGATAAAGTTTTAAATGGATAAAAATTTTTATATTACAACTCCTATATATTATCCATCAGCTAGACCTCATATGGGACATGCATATTCAAGTATAGTTGCAGATTTTTTTGCAAGATTTAAAATTATTGATGATTATAAAGTACATTTTCTAACTGGAACTGATGAGCACGGTTTAAAAATACAAAGATCAGCTGAACGAGCAGGTGAAACACCTCAAAAATTTTGTGATCAAATAAGCAAAACTTTTCGTGACCTGTCTGATACACTCAATTTATGTAATACTGATTTCATCAGAACAACTGAGGATAGACATAAAAAAACTGTACAATATCTTTGGTCTGAACTTGAAAAAAACGATGATATTTATCTATCAAATTATTCTGGATGGTATTCAGTATCTGATGAGGCCTTTTATAACGAGGATGAAATTGAAGAAATGGATGGTAAAAAAATAGCTATATCATCCAAATCACCAGTCGAATGGATTGAGGAAGAGTCTTATTTTTTTAGACTTTCAAAATGGGAAAAACCATTATTAAAATATTATGAAGACAATCCAGATTTTATCTATCCAGAATCTAGACGAAATGAGGTTATTAGTTTTGTAAAAAGTGGTCTAAAAGATCTTTCTGTCAGTAGGAAAAGTTTTTCATGGGGAATACCAGTTCCAAGTAATAAAAAACACGTTATATATGTTTGGCTAGATGCACTTACAAATTATTTAAGTGCATTAAATTATCCTAATAAAGAAGATGAATTGTTCAAAAATTTTTGGCCCGCTTCAATACATTTAATTGGTAAAGATATACTACGATTTCATGCTGTATATTGGCCAGCTTTTTTATTAGCTGCTAAAATTGATTTACCAAAGAGAGTTTATGGTCATGGTTGGATTTTATCTGGAGAAGAAAAAATGTCAAAATCCAAGGGAAATATTTTGGATCCTTTAGAGATAATTAAAGACTATGGTTTAGATCCATTAAGATATTATTTAATTAAAGAAGTATCTTTTGGTAATGATGGCAACATTTCCCAGGATAGATTGGAAGATTGTATCAACAGTGATTTAGCAAATAATTTCGGAAACTTATGCCAAAGAGTAACAGCTTTTGCTATAAAAAATTGTGATGGAAAAATTCCATCTGAGATTAAAATTCAAGATGAAGATTTATTAATTTTAAATAAGTACCAAGATAATTTAGATAATATTAGATCTAAAATTGATCATCAAAATATCAACTTTTATATAGACTATATTGTTAATTCTCTTTTTGAGGCCAATAAGTATTTTAATGATCAAGAACCATGGAAAAAGAAAGATGATAAAATCAGATTAAATACAATTGTATACACTACATTAGAAATTGTCAGGAAAATAAGTTTCTTGCTATATCCAATCATTCCAGAATCTTCTCTAAAGGCACTGAAAATTTTTGATATTAATGAAGCTCAAATAAAATTAAATACTATTTCAAATAATGAGTATTTAACCAAAGGAGATAATATCAATAAAATTGATATACTATTTCAAAAGATAGGAAAAAATCAATGATTGATTCACACTGTCATCTAGATCATGAACCTCTATTCACTGACTTACCAAATGTTTTGCAAAGATCAAGAGATGTTGGAATCAAAAAATTATTAACAATATCTACATCCTTTAAAAGCTTTTCTAGAGTTAAGGAGTTAGTCAATAGAGATGAAATGATTTATGGTACAATTGGTATTCATCCACATGAAAGTTCTACTAATATAATTACTGCAAATGAGATAATTGATAATTTAAAAGATAATAAAAAAATTATAGGTATTGGTGAAACTGGATTAGATTTTTATTATAATAATAGTGAAAAAGATAAACAAATAGCAAGCTTTAAAGAGCATATTGAAGCATCAGTAAAAACTAATATTCCATTAATTGTTCATTCTAGAAATGCTGAAAATGAAACATTTGAAATTTTAAATCAATATAAAGATAAGAATATTAAAATTTTAATGCATTGTTTTACAGGTTCAAAAGAATTTTCAGAAAAATTATTATCCTTAAATTCTTACTTTTCAGCTAGTGGCATTATTACTTTTAAAAATTCAGTTGATTTACAAGAGACATTTAAAACAATCCCAATTGAAAGCATTTTAATTGAAACAGATAGTCCTTTTTTGGCACCAGTACCTAATAGAGGAAAAAAAAATGAACCATCATTTATCGATTTTACTGCTGCTAAGTTAGCTGAAATAAAGAGTATTTCTAAAGAGGAGCTAATAGAAGCAACTACTAATAATTTTAACAAACTTTTTTTTAATTAAAAAAGATGAAATTTATAATTTTAGGATGTGGTAGTTCAATGGGTGTACCAAGACCAGATGGTTTTTTTGGAAATTGTGACCCGAATAATAAAAAAAATTACAGAACTAGATGTTCTGCTTTATTAAAAACGACTGATGAAAATATACTTATAGATACATCTCCAGACTTAAGACAACAACTTTTAAGACACAAAATTAAAAAAATTAATAAAGTTCTTTTTTCACATATGCATGGAGATCAAACCCATGGAATTAACGACTTAAGATCTTTTTATATAAATAGTAGAAAACAAATTAATGTTTATGCAGATAATTACAC
Organism: Pelagibacteraceae bacterium AG-390-A02; assembly: GCA_003278165.1. GTDB lineage: Bacteria > Pseudomonadota > Alphaproteobacteria > Pelagibacterales > Pelagibacteraceae > Pelagibacter. The sequence goes on along the minus strand of QCGU01000004.1, from coordinate 57,906 downwards.
TTCTAAATATTTAAAAAATTCTTTTTCATATATTTTTAAAAGCTACTCTAAAGAATATCCAGCTACATTAAATTTAAATAAATTACCAAAAAATATTTATACTAAAAATAACAATAAAAAAATTAATATCCAATCTGTTATAGTTGAGCACGGTAAAGTAAATTCAAATTGCTTTATTATTAATAAAAAATTAGCCTATATAAGCGATGTAAGCAAAATATTTGATAAGGATTTTAAATATTTTAAAAACTTAAAATATTTAATAATTGATTGCTTGTGGTATAATTTTCATCCATCGCATTTTAATTTAGAAAATTCACTTAATGTAATCAAAAAATTTAAGCCAAAAAAAGCTATTCTTACAAATTTATCACCTGTTTTAGATTATAAAGTTCTGAAAAAGTTATTACCTAAAAACGTTATACCAGCACATGATGGCCTAACTTTGGAACTATAATATACTTTCAATAGATTTAATTATCTTTTTTGACATTGGTTCAGTAAAAGAAGCAAACGTATCTTCAACTTTTCCTTCTTTGTTAATTAAAATTTTATGAAAATTCCATTTCGGTATTGCAGATTTACCATGATTTTCTTTTGCCCATTTAAAAAATTCATGAGCATTTTCTCCTTTAACTTCGGTAATAGTAGTTAGTGGAAAATTAATATTGAAGTTTACTTCACAAAATTCTTTTACATCTGCATTATTTTTCTTTTCTTGATTAAAAGAATTTGATGGCACACCAAGAACAACCAATCCTTTTTCTTTATATAAATCCCATAATTCTTGTAATTCATCGTATTGTTTCGTAAATCCACAAAAACTAGCAGTATTTACCACAAGAATAACTTTATTTTTGTAATCATTAAAATTTATTATTTCACCCGTTATGTCCTCAATACTGAAATCATAAAATTTTTTATCATAATTAGCTGTTGCCGAAGTTTTAAATAAAAACATAACTATAGATAATAGAAATATTACTTTTTTCATTTATTAGGTTTATTTGGAGTAAGCAATATTAGAAAATAACCAAATAAAGTTGATAACAATGAACCTGTTAATACACCTATTTTTACACCATCCATGTATTGCATGTTTTCAGCAAAAGCTAAATTTCCAACAAACAAACTCATTGTGAAACCAATTCCAGTCAGAACTCCCACACCATAAAAATTGTACCAACTTGTATCATTTGGCATTTGGGCTACTTTTAATTTTATTGATATATAAGAAAATATAAATACTCCAAGTTGTTTACCTAGAAATAGCCCAAGTACAATGCCTAATGGAACTTTGTCCAGTAAAGAAGCAAATGATAAACCTTCTAGAGATACACCGGCATTTGCAAAAGCAAATAAAGGCATTATCCCAAAAGCAACATATGGACTAATTGCATGTTCAATTTTTATTAATAAAGAAAAATCTTTTTCTTTTTTTCTATGAGGAATTGTCATAGCTAATAAAACACCTGCTATAGTAGCGTGTATACCTGAATTATGCGTAAAATCCCAAAGAAAAAGTCCTACAACTAAGTAAGGTAGAAACTTTTTAATATTGAATTTATTAATTAACAACAGAACAATAAAAGCTAACAACATTAAAGTTAAATACTTAATGCTCAAATCTCCAGAGTAGAATAGGGCAATAATTACTATTGCTCCTAAATCATCAATTATTGCTAAAGCAGTTAAAAATACTTTTAATGATAAAGGAACTCTTTTCCCCAATAAAGATAAGACTCCCAAAGAAAAAGCTATATCTGTAGCAGATGGAATTGCCCATCCATTTAAAGTTTCACTGTCACCTAAATTTATAAAAACATAAAATAATGCAGGAACTAACATTCCTCCTACAGCAGCTATTATTGGTAATAAAGCTTGTTTAATATTAGAAAGTTCACCTTGTAAAAATTCTCTTTTAATTTCTAAAGTAACAAAGAAAAAGAAAATTGCCATCAAGGCATCATTGATCCAATGCAATACTGATAATTTTAATCCAAAATTATTAATTCCTATGAATAAATACTTATTTAGAGTCGCAAAATATAAATCTGCTATTCCAGAATTACTTATAAATAATGCAATTATTGCAGCAAACAACAATACAAGTCCACTTGCAGCTTCTAATTTAAAAAACCATCTAAAAGGCTTGGATATATAATTAATCATAAAAAATTAAATTAGGTCTATAATAAATAGTTTTATATCTTGCAATGTTTCAAAAAGGTTAAATAGTATAATTTCTAACCCTGGAAAAACATTAATTAGTGGAGTTTTTAGAGTATCTAGCAAGATAATTAATGCAACAAAAGATATAATAAATACTATTAAATAAGAAAAAAACTTAATTCCCTCATTTTCTGTTTTTTTAATTGTAGTTATATTTTTTTCTTTTTTTTTATTATTTATTTCAGTTTTGATTATTTCTTCTGGTTGTTGTTTCTTTTCTATTTTATCCTCTTTATTTTCAACTTTTGTTTCAATGGCTTCACTTATAATTTCCTGTTTTAACTCTAGTACTTCATTATTTTTTTCTTGGATATTATAAAACCAAATATAATTACATGATCCACACTGTAAATCTCTACCTTCATCTGGCATTAAAGAATTATCAATTTTGAATTGCTTGTTACAATTTGGACAAGTGATTATCATGCTATGTTATATACCAGATTTTATTCAAATTTCTTTTATTTTAGCCCTCTTTATGCATTGAAATTATTAATAACTACTGTATTAGTACTTCGTTCGGAGTGTAGCGCAGCCTGGTAGCGCATCTGGTTTGGGACCAGAGGGTCGCAGGTTCGAATCCTGCCACTCCGACCATCATTATGAAAAAAGCTATTATTTACATTCCAAATAAAAATCCTATGCAATCTGGATTAGCTAAAAATGACAAATGGATATTGGAATTTAAAACTAAAGATCCATCAAAGAATCCTTTGATGGGTTGGGAAAGTTCATCTGATACTTATTCAGAATTAAAATTAGAATTTTCATCAAAAGAACTTGCAGTAAATTATGCAAAGAAAAAGAAAATTGAATTTGAACTAATTGAACCTAGAAAAAGAAAAACTGTAAAGAAATCTTACGCAGATAACTTTTTAAAATAAAAAATGTTTAGATTTTTTACTCAAAAGCATTGGTATCTTTGGTCATGGTTAGGTTCTGCAATAATTTTATCCTCTCTGTGGATACAAGTTAAAATCGATGTAAAAATTAATGAATGGTTTGGTGAATTTTATGATATGATACAAAAAGCTTTAGGAGCACCTAATTCTATTACTATAGAAGAATATTGGGGCAGCTTATTATCCTTCATAACTTTAGCTGCGATGTACGTTGGTGTTGCTGTAATAGTTAGTTTTTTTACCTCGCATTATTTATTCAGATGGAGAACAGCTATGGTTGAATGGTATCATGGTGTTTATGACAAAGCTCGAAAAATAGAAGGAGCTGCACAAAGGGTTCAAGAAGATACTATTAAATTTTCAAGAATAATGGAATCGCTTGGCACAAGTTTAATCGAGGCTTTAATGATACTTGTAGAATTTATGCCAATTTTATTTGGTTTAAGTGTTGGAATTCCAATTTTTTTCTTCGGTGATTGGGATTATGGATTGATAGTAGGTGCTTTAATTTGGTCAGTAGGTGGAACAATATTTTTGATTTTGCTTGGTTTAATATTAAGACTAGTAGGTGTCGAATATGATCTTCAAAAAAAAGAAGCCGCTTATAGAAAAATTCTTGTTATTGCCGAAGATGATGGAACAATTCGTCCAAAAACTATTGAAGAATTATTTGATGGTGTAAGAAATATTCACTTTTTAAGTTACATCAGATACTTGTATTTTAACATTGGTAGAATTGCATATTTGCAAGCAAATGTATTATCAGCATATGTTTTTTTAGCACCTGCGATTGTAGCTGGTGCTGTTACACTTGGTGTAATGCAGCAAATAATTAGAGCCTTTGGTAGAGTTGAAGGTTCTATGCAATATATATTAAAGGCTTGGCCGACTATAATTGAACTTGCAAGTGTATACAAACGTTTAAGAGAGTTTGAGTCCAAAATTATACAAGAAGATTTAATTGATAAAAAAGCCTAATGGCCATTGATAAAAAATTCATAGATCAGTTTGTTAATGTAACCTCAAAAGCAGCAATAGCTTCGTCGTATCTTGTTGGCAAGAAAGATAAAATTGCTGCAGATAAAGCAGCCGTAGACTCTATGAGAAGAGAATTAAACAATATGGATATAAAAGGTAAAATAGTTATTGGTGAAGGTGAGTTAGATGAGGCTCCAATGTTATATATAGGAGAACAACTTGGCACTAACAATGGACCCGAATTTGATATAGCTGTCGATCCATTAGAAGGTACTAATTTTGCCGCCAACAATCTTCCAGGTGCTTTATCAGTAATTGCAATTGCTGAAAAAGATGATCTTTTTAAAGCTCCTGAAACTTACATGGAAAAAATCTCAACTAAAGTACAAGAAAAAAAAGTTGTTGATCTAGATTATTCAATTAAAAAAAATATATTTAATTTAAGTGAATACTTAAATAAAAAACCTGAAAATTTAACTGCATGTATTTTGGAAAGACCGAGACATAATAAAATTATTGATGAATTAAGAGATTTAAAAGTTAATATTAAATTTATATCTGATGGAGATGTATCTGGAGCATTATTAGTAACTGATGATAAATACTCTGTTGATATTTTTTTAGGAACAGGAGGAGGTCCTGAAGGTGTTTTGGCAGCTGCAGCATTAGATACTTTTAATTGTAGTTTTCAAGGTAGATTTTTATTTGAAACTGATAAAGATAAGAAAAGAGCTAAAGCAATGGGCATTAGTGATCTTAAAAAGAAATACGAATTAAATGAAATTATTAAAGGAGATTCAATTTTTTGTGCAACTGGAATTACTTCAGGTGACTTAGTTTCAGGAATAAAAATTGAACAAGATAAATTTATTACTGAAACTTTGGTGACACATAAACACTCAGCCCTTAAAAAGGTTGTAAAATTAAATCAAATTTTAGAACGATAGGCTTGATTAATCAGTTTTTTTACAATAAAAAGCAGCAGTTTGGTCCCTTCGTCTATCGGTTAGGACACGTGGTTTTCATCCTCGAAAGAGGGGTTCGATTCCCCTAGGGACCGCCATTTATTTAGGTTAATTTTAATTTAAAATATACTCTTCTTTAACTCATTTTTTATTTAAGATGAAAATAATGTTTTATGTTTATTTAATTTGTACAGTTTCAAATAAAAAAAAAATTTCATATGTTGGCTTTACAAATAATATTATTAAAAGAATTTCTTTACATAATTCTGGTAAAGGGGCTAAATTTACAAGAGGAAGAAAATGGAAGTTAGTTTATTATGAGAAATTATCATCTAAAAAAAAAGCATTAATGAGAGAATATGAAATCAAAAAAAATAGAAAATTAAGAAATTATTTAAAAAAAAAATTTACAAAAGAGGTGTATTTTGCCGAATAAAGTAATTTTTTTTTCGGTTGATCGATTGGGAGATTATTTAATAAGATCAAATGTAATTAAACAAATAAGCGATGAATACGATTATAATGAAATAGTTTGTTCAAATATTAATTTTAAGCTTATTTCTAAGCAAAGTTTTTTTAATAAAGTAGTTGAATATAATAAATATAAAAATTCAAAATATGAATTTTTAAAAAAGTATTTTTTGAAAGAATATGATGCAGTTATATCTTTTGATGGAAAAAGAATCTCAAAATTGCTTTTATTTTTTATTAAATCAAAATTTAAATATATATTTATTTATGAAAAAAAAGGTTTTTTAAATAAAATTTTTTTTTATATAAATATTTTTTTATTCAAAATATTTAAAATCCAATACTCAATATTACTAAATAAAGCATTAATTGAGACAGGAAAAATTGATAATTATCCAAAAAAATATAAAACATTAAACAAATTATTTAACAATAAATCTGAAGACACTTATTATATTGAGCAAAATTCTATCGATTTAAAAATAAAAGATGATTTTATTCTAATTCACCTTGATGAGAAATTTGATGATATACTAAATAATGAGAATAATATAAATGAAGTTTTTATTAATTTCTCAAAAAAGTCAGATAAAAAAATAATTCTTACATCGTATAATAATAATTCAAAATATTACAAAAATTTTTCAATAAAAAAAGTTAACTTTTCAAATTTAACTGAATATACTAATAATGACAAAATTATTATAATTGAAAATATCCCTCTTAATTATTTTTTTGAATATATAAAAAAATCTTTTATCAGCATCAGTTGTCATGCTGGTATGATTGTGCATCCAGCTGTTTATTATAAAAAAAAATGTATAGATATTATTCATTATCATGAAGTTAATTGGGTTAACTGTTGGGCTACTGAAAATAAAAATTATAAACGTATATATAAATCTGTAGATAAAAAAAATTTTAGTATTAATGATATATTAAATGAAATACTAATATTAACAAAAAAATACTAATATAATAAATTTTAGAAAAAGTTATTAAATTTTTTTCTTAATTTAATATATGTTTTTATGTCAAAACTTAAATAAATTTCTTTTTTATCTTTTTTAACAAACCTTGCTCCTAAAGACTTATGATAATTTATTACATCTAAATTTTTTAAATTTATCCATAGTAATGATTTTTTATATTTTAACTTTTTAAAACCATATTCATAAATAGAAAGACAAGACTCTAAAGCAATCCACGGTTTAGTATTCTTTTCAAGTATCCATCCGCCAAAATGAAAAGTTTTATTATCTAACTTAATAATTCTTGCAAAACCAAGATTTTTATAAATATTTTTATTTTTAATTTGAAATATAAAGTAAAATTCTTCATTATTTTTTCTTCTTTCCAAATATCCTTTGAGCCAATCAAGTTGTTTATTAATAGTGTCATTTTTTCTGGGATTTATATATCTAGTTAAAAATTTGTTAGATCTTAATTTAAATACATATCTAACATCTCTTAATGTTACTTCCTTAAGATACAAATTTTTTGTTAACTTTGTTCTTTTTATCATTTTATTTATTATACATTGACTTTATAAATTATAATTATAGAAGATGATAATGTCATATAATGTTTTAAACGAACCTTGGTTTGAATCTCCTTTTTTTTATCAGTTATTAAGAAAAAAAAAAGCTAGCTCTTTTTTAAAAAAAATTGCAATAAGTATGCATGAAAATGGATATGCAACATTTAACTTAAATATAAAAAATGAATTAATTGATAGTGTTAATAAAGATATTTCTGATGCATTGAAAAAAGGTGTAATTAAAAAAAATCCAAAGATTTATCATTATAATAAATTTCCAAGAATTGTTGAGGCTTGGAAGTTTTCAAAAAACGTTACTAAGCTTGCTTTAAACATAAAATTGAAACAAATATTAACATTTCTTTATGATTCAAGACCATTGCCATTTTCCACTATTAATTTTATTGGTGGCACAGAGCAGCCAATGCATAGTGATTATATTCATTTTGGCAGCTTACCACACAAATATCTAGCAGGAGCATGGATTGCACTAGAAGATATTCATGAAAAAAATGGTCCATTATCTGTCATATCCGGAAGTCATAAATTTCCATTAATTGACTATCAAGATTTAAAATTGTCAAAACCATCTGATATGTCAAATTTAGAAAAAAATTATAGAATTTATGAAAAATTTATTAAAAATATAATACATGTTAAAAAATGTAAGTTAAAAAAACTTAAAATCAAAAAAGGTGAAATTATAATTTGGGCTGCTAATTTGTTGCATGGTGGAACAAGAATGATAAACAAAAAATTAACTAGAAAAAGTCAAGTTGTTCACTTTCATTTTAATAAAGGTCAATTATTTTACAATCCAGGTTTTTCTGACCCAAAAAAAGGTGTGTATGTTGAAAGAAAACTTGATATTGTCAGGAGGTAAAATGAAACAATCAGAACTTTTTAAAATAATAAAAAAATGTTTAAAAACTAAAAGCAATATAGATTTGAAATCAAGTAGTAGAAACATTGAGGAGTGGGACTCTTTGGGCCAATTGTCTATACTTACAACATTAGATAAAAAATTTAAAAATAAAGCATCAAAACTTGAAAAACTAGCAACTGCAGAAACAGTTAAAGATATATATTCAATTTTGAAAAAAGCTAAGTTGGTAAGTTAATGAATGGGGCTATAACCCAAATAGAAGTAAAATTACCAAAAAATAAAATTTCAATCAAAAAGTTATGCGCAAAATATAAGTGGGATTATTTAAAAATAATTGAAAAAACTGGTATAAAGAATGTCTATCATTCATCTAAAGATGAGTCTGCAATCAAATTAGCAATAAGTGCTGCAAAAAAAATAACAAAAAAAAATAAGAAAATTGATGCCTTAATTTATGTAACACAATCTCCTGAATTTTTTTTACCAACTAATGCATGCGTTATTCAAAATAGATTAGGATTAAAAAAAAATATTATTGCATATGATATAAATCAGGGGTGCACAGGATTTGTTTATGGTCTTTACAATGCTCAATTATTACTTCAAGATAATTTAATTAATAATGTCTTGATTATTTGTTCTGATACATACACAAAAAATATTAAAAAAGATAATAAATCATGTTTAACACTTTTTTCAGATGGAGCTACAGCTATATTGGTTAAAAAAAGAAAAAATAAAAAAAAACAATATATTTTTTATACAGACGGATCTGGAGAAAATGATTTAAAATTACATTTTAGTGGAAATCAATTTGTAAAAAATAAAATTCCTGAATTATCAATGGATGGTAGAAAAGTATTAATATTTACAATGAATTATGTCCCACAAATAGTAAGAAAAACACTTAAAGAAAATAAAGTCACTTTAGATGAATTAAAATATGTTATTTTTCATCAAGCTAGTAAAATTGTTATAGAAAATTTAATAAGAAAATTAGATATACCATTAAATAAAATTTATAAAAATTATGACAGGTTTGGTAATACTGTTTCATCTACCATTCCACTTTGTCTATATGAATTACGTAAAAAAAAAATGATTTCAAAAGGAGATAAAATTCTTATTTGTGGATTTGGAGTTGGCTTGTCAATAGCATCAACAATAATGGAGGTATAATGTATTTAATCGTGGGTGGATCGTCAGATATAGGTTATGAGTTATCAAAAAAACTTGTTAAACAGGACGATGTTATTATAACTTATAATACAAAAAAAAATTTAAAGAAAATAAATTCAAAAAATAAAAAAATTATTTATTTAAAATTAGATTTAACTAACCAAAAAAAAATAGATTTATTTATAAAAAAAAATAAAAAATTACTTACAGATATTAAGTTTATCAATCTTGCTACAGCTAAGGCTGATAAATTAATAATAAATCTTAACAGCAAAGAAATAGAAAATGTTTTTAAAATCAATGTTCTTTCTACTATTTACTTAACTAAAAAAATATTAAGCTTAATGATTGAGCAAAATTACGGTCGATTTATTTTTTTTACATCAAAAAGAGCAAGTAGAGGAGATGTTGGAATTTCACTTTACTCATCAACTAAGGAAGCTATTTCTGGCTATTCAAAATGTTTGGCAAAAGAATACACAAGTTATAACATTACATCTAATTGTATAAAATTAGGTTATTTTAAAACAAAACTATTCGAAAACATTCCATATAAAATAAAAAAAAAATTATTAGATGAAATACCAAATAAAAAGTTAGGAGATATAAAAAATATATATAACGTTATAAATGTTATTGTTAAATCAAATTACATTAATGGTTCTAATATTGAAATTGATGGTGGAATTTAATTTTTTTTTAATTCTAAAACTTTAGTATAACAGACATATTTACCAAATTTATATTCAAAATTTATATTATTCTTTTTTTTTAATTTATTTAATAACGTTGTGTGCTTTTCTAAATCAACTGGAAGGAACCAATAATTTTTTGAAATAATTTTTATTTTTTTGAAATATTTTTTTGCTATATCTATTATTTTCTTTTCATTTGAGAGTGAGATAAGTGGCAAATATAAACAACCTTTATTTTTAAGAAATTTAATGGAATTTTTTATTACAGATAAGGTTAAACTAGTTCCGTCAGCACCAGTCAATGCAGGAACATTTTTAAACCATTTTGATTTTTTTGCCAAACTTGATGAGATTCCTGAAACATCATTGATTATATAATCAAATTTATAATTCGACCATGGCTTGAGCATATTTCCCTTTTTTACTTCTCCGTTAATTTTAAAATTTAAAAAATTTCGTTTTGAACACATTACTGCTTTATTACTGATATCGGAGGCAAAAAAAGTATTGTTTTTAATTTTATCTGCAAGGATAATAGATATTATTCCACTGCCACAGCCTAGATCTAATATTTTTTTATTTTTAATTTTATAATTTTTTTTTAAAAAATCTTTAATTAAAAAATCAGTAGTAGCTGTAGGCATAAATACACCCTTATTAAAATAAATACTAAAAAATTCATTGTTAACTTTAATTTTTTTTAATTTCATGAGATTATTTTTTAAATTTACACTATAATATTGTATAAACAAAATTCTTTAATCTAAAATGCAATGAAAAAGCAAACGTACAACCATGGTATAATTTTACCTCTTAAAGAATCATTTTTTAAAAAAAATTGTGGTGCTGTTTCTTTGTATGTAAATGAATTTCTCAAAAAACAAAAAAAATCAGAAAATACGATAATTTTTGCCAGTAAAGGTAAAGGTGAATATTTGAACGATAATGTCTTCGAAATAGAAGTTAAAAATAAACTTTTTACTAATACAAATTATATTAAGAAAATCTATAATTTAGAATTATTTAAAAATTTAAAGACTGTTGAAGTTCATAATAGACCAAATTATGCTGAATATTTATTAAAAAAAAATCCTCAAATTAAGTTATCATTATTTTTACATAATGAATTTTATAAAGAAAATAATTTGATAAATAATCAAAAAAAAATTTTTTTATTAAATAACTGTGAAAATATAGTTTTTGTTAGTAATTTTTTAAAAAAAAGTTTTTTTAAAAATTTAGAGGAAAATGATAAAAATAATACTCATGTAATTTATAATATTATTTCTAAACCTAAAAAATTTAATTCAAATAAAAAAAATATAATTATTTTTTCAGGTAAATTAAATCGATCAAAAGGTTTTCACATTTTTTTAAAAGCTATACTAAAAATATTAAACAAACATAAAGATTGGAAAGCCTACATTGTAGGTGATGAGAAAAGAGAGAAATATTCATATAGTCACAAAAACTTGTTTAATAAAAACTGGTTACCACACAATAAAATTTTACAATTATACTCAACTAGTGCAATATCTGTAGTAAACCCAACCTGGAATGAACCATTTGGTAGAACAGCTCTTGAGAGCTCGTCAAGAGGTTGTGCTGTTATAACCTCAATAAGTGGCGGTCTACAAGAAACTTTCAGCAATAATCTCATTTTAAAAAAAAACAACAAAAACGAATTATTTAAAATGATAGATGATTTAATTAATAATCAAAAAAAATTAAAAAAAATTCAAAAATATAACTTCAAAAATCAATTAATAAATAATGAAATAGAGCAGAATAAATATCATAATTTAAAATATGAAAAAAATTTAAATCATATTAACCATAAACATTTAAAAATATTACATATAGGTACATTTGGTGAAAAACAGGAATATAGAACTTATTATTTGTCTATAGCAAATAAAATTTCCAATGGTTTTATTAAAAACAACCATAATGTAATAAATTTTGACTATAGAATTAAATCTGACACTCAAAACCTTTTTAAAAAAATTATTAAGAATAAAGACATGGACAAACAAATTCTATCTATATGCAAAAACTTTAAACCAAATTTAATCTTATTTGGTCATAATAATATATTATCAAGAGAAAGTATTTTAGAAATAAAAAAAAAATATAATACAAAATTAGCTCTTTGGTACGAAGATCATATAACAAAAAATGACCCTAATGCTGAAAAAAATTTAAAAGTAATTGAAGAAAATCACGATTTAATTGATGAATATTTTATTACAACGCATAAAAAACATATTAAATCAAAAATAGATCAAAATAAAATTCATTTTATGCCAATGCCTGTTGACCCTTCAATTGAAAAATTTTCATTCTATAATCAAAAAAAAAAATCAAAAGATTTATTTTATGCAATCAGTCATGGTATCAACAGAGGCACTTTAAAAAAAAATCATTTTGATAATAGGATAAATTTTATAAACAAATTAATCGATCATAATAAAAATCTAAATTTTAATTTTTTTGGATTTAATAACGAACAACCAAAATGGAATGATGATTTATATGATGAAATGAAAAAATCTTTATTTGCTTTAAATCTTAGTAGAGGAGGACCTTATAAATACACTTCTAGCAACAGGATAGCAACTTATGTTGGAAATGGAATGCCAACATTTGTTGATAAAAAATTACATTTATCAGATTTTTTTTCTAAAAATGAGTTACTTTTTTATAAAAATGAAGAAGATATTATAAAACAGATATCAAATCTTAAAAAATACCCAAAAAAAATTTTTAATATTGGCAAAAAGGGCAAAAAAAAATATTTTAAATTATTTAATAATACTATAATTGCTAATTATATAGTAACTAAAATATTTAAAATCAAAAATAAAGACAAATATATATGGGAAAACAAATAAAGTTTTTTGATATTTATAACCAAGACAAAAAAATACATCTTTCATTTATAAAAATTTTAAAAAATCATTTCAAAAAAAGTGATTTTATTCTTGGTAAAAGTGTAAGTTTATTTGAAAATAATTTTTCAAAATTTACTAAATCAAAATATTCAATTGGATGTGCAAATGGAACAGACGCGTTATACCTTGCTTTAAAAACATTAAATTTGCCTAAAAATTCTGAAGTTATAGTTCCAGCAATGACTTGGATCTCTACAGTACTATCAATATTAAATAATAACCTTAAACCTGTGTTAGTAGATGTAAATAAAAATGATGCACTAATTTCTTTAAAAGAAGTTAAAAAAAAAATTAATAAAAATACAAAAGTTATATTACCTGTAAATCTATATGGTGGAATTGTAAATATTCAAAAAATTAAAAAAATTATAGGAAAAAAAAAAATTTTTATTATTGAGGACTCTGCTCAAGCACATGGTGGTAAAGATAATAATGCTAATAATATAGGTAAATTTAGTGATCTAGCGTGTTACAGTTTCTATCCTGGAAAAAATTTAGGATGTTATGGTGATGGAGGGATGATAACTACTAACAACAAAAAATTTTATGAAAAACTAATTAGATTAAGAAATTTAGGATCAAAATTTAAACACAAACATGAGATGATAGGAGTTAATAGTAGATTAGACACAATACAAGCCAGCTTATTAAACCTTAAATTAAAAAGTTTAAGTAAAAATAACTTAAAAAGATCAAAAATTGCTAATTTCTACAAAAAAACAATTAAAAATAAAAAAATTGATGTCTTGCAATACAGCAAACATGCTGTTTATCATCAATATGTAATATTAGTAAAAAATAGAAATAGGCTAATTAAAATTTTAGATAAAAATAATATTCAATATGGAATTCACTATCCAATATCTATAAATAAACTTGATTGTTTTAAGAATATTTTTAAAAGCAAAAATTTTGTAAATGCTGAATTTATTGCTAATCATTGCTTAAGTTTACCAATTGATCCATATTTAAGTATTAGCGACCAAAAAAAAATTTGTTATGTATTAAATAGTTATTAATTTATAACTTTGTTTGAAATTTTGATTATATCTTCAGCAAAATTTATGTCTGCTATAATTTTTTTGTTATTTAAAAAGTCTAAAATCTCGTTATCTAATGATTTTTTTTCTTTTAATTTAACGTATTTTGATTTTCCTTTATAAACAAATGCTTTTTGAGTTAAGTAACTTTTAGTAAATTTTGCAAGTTTTGGATAGTTTGCATAATTATTAAAAATCTGTATTGGTCGTTCTAAATTCATTTCATCAAATAAAATCATATTTTTATCACTTATAATTGTAATTTTTCTAATTTTTTCAGGGTTAAGCCAACTTACATTAATATCTACAGGTATTTTATTTACTAAAAAATTTGCTGATATTATGTCTCCACTGTTAAATCTTAAAACGTCGTGTTTAGTAAAATTTTTTAAATAAACTTTTTCTTTAAATAAAAATTTTAAAATACTTAAATCATGTGTAGCTAAATCCGCAAATGAATTAACATCACTTCTTATTGGTCCAAAATTTTGTCTTTGAAATTTAATATATTTTATTTTTCCAAAATTTTTTTTATTTATAATTTTTTTTATTAATTTTATATAGTCATGAAAAAGATATATATAACCAAATCTGAGTTTACTTTTCGAATTTTTTAACTCTCTTTTTATTATTTTAAAATCAACTAATTTACTAAATCCAGGTTTTTCTAATAATATATTTTTATTTAATGGTAATAATTTTTTTAATAATTCTAAATTTTTACTTGGCGGTGTTGCAATATAAATATTTTTAATACCTTTTTTTTTTGAAATATCTTGTATATTTATTTCATTAACAAAATTTCCAAATCTTTTTTTAATTACTTTTATTTTTTCTGGATCTTTGTCACAAATGTAAATTTTTTTAAATTTTTTAAGTTTTTTAAAACAATTAATTATTATTGAGCCCCAATAACCGCATCCAATGATTAATATTTCTTTGTTCATATCTTAACTTTATTTAAAGCATTATTTTTAAATAAATTTGCTTCTCTAATATATCTTCTTACCATTTGCGTTGTTTTATGACCTGTCATAGCCATGATGCTTCTTTCATCGGCTCCTGAATCGGCTGCAACAGTTGCAAATCCAGATCTTAAACTATGACCTGAAAAGTTCTTATTTTCAATGCCTGCTAAATTAAGGTATTTTTTCATCAATATAACAACTGATTGATCTGTTAATCTTTTGTCAGTCAACGATGAACCTTTATAAAATCTTCTAAAAATAGGTCCACTTTTAATTTTAGAGATTTCTAACCATTTTTGGAGGTTTGTAACTGGACAATAAATTTCGTTGGTAAAGTAGGGTAGTCCTTTAATGAAACCTTCGCCAAATTGATCTGTTTTTGATTTTTTAATATTAATTTTAATACCCTCGTTAACAAACTCCAAATCTTCATAATCAATTGAAATAATTTCTGATCTTCTAAAACCTCCTCCAAAGCCAATTAAAATGATTGATTTATCTCTAAACTTTTTAATATCTTCTATTTTTTGATCATTTATTACATTTATAATTGATCTTAAATGATTGATTAATATAGGTTTTTTACCAATTTGAATGCTCCCTTTAACTCTTCTTATACCCATTAAATTTTCAATAATCATTGGATGTTTTGTATCTAAATAATGACCTTTTAGCTTATGAACCATACTTATAGACACCAGCCGTCTTCTTAAAGTGCTTATTTTCGAATTTTTTGATAGATGTGTTATGTATAAAGAAACAACTTTTGGCTCTGATGGCAAAGATTTAAAACCGTGTTTTGCACAAAAAGCACCAAAATCTCTAAAATCTGATTTGTAAGCTCTTAATGTGTTAATTGATTTAGAGTTTTTAAGATTGTTTAAAGTTGCTTCATGAAGCGATTTTAGATCTGTAGTTAGTTTATTCATATAATTACTAATGATAACAATTAATTATCATTAGTAATATATCAAGAGTTTTAATTTGTCAAATCAAATAATTAATATTTTTTAAAGGACAATTAACGACATTGTGATCAAAATAAGTATGTAATAAGAATTAATAATGGGAATAGATGGAGTAATTGAACCAATATATTTTCTAATAACTTCAATTGGTTTTGTAATATTAAGCTTTATTCATTACAAAAAAAAAGGAAAAACTCTAGAAACGATTTATTTGTCTATTTTAGCTGTTTTCTTTGTTATTTGCTTTATAATTTTAAATTTTTATTGAGTTAATATTGATTGATATTTTAAGCATTTTGGTTGCAGGCATATTTTCTTGCATCATTTTAGATATTTTGGGTTATTTATTAAAAAAAATAGGTATTCCAGAGCCATCTTGGGGAATTGTAGGTAGATGGACCTATTATATGATTAAAAATGGTACTTTTTTTAACCCAACCATTATTGAAAAACCTGAATTTAAATATGAAATCTTACTTGGGTGGGTTTTTCACTATTCTATATCAATATCTTGGGCAGTTATTTACTATATTTTCTTTATTTATATTGGAATTAAAATGTCTTATTTTTCAGGGCTTATTTTTGGAGCAATAACAACTTTGGCTCCACTGTTGGTATTTTTACCTTTTACAGGACAAGGTATTTTCGCAAAAAAAACAGGAAAACCAATAAAAACATCTTGTATATTTCTTTTAAGACATTCAATATATGGAATAGCAATGTTTGAAGGTTTTAGTTGGTTTATAATATGAAATTGAAAGGAACAAAATTTCAGCAAAAAGTATGGAAATATCTCAAAACTATACCGAAAGGCACAGTAAAAACCTATAAAGAGGTAGCGATTGGCATAAAAAGCCCAAAATCAGCCCGTGCTGTAGCTAATGCATGTGGAAAAAACCCTTATGCTCCTAAAATACCATGTCATAGAGTAATTCGTTCTGATGGAGGCCTTGGTGGATACTCGGGTAGAGGTGGAATTAAAACAAAGCTGCGTTTATTGAGATCTGAAAAAGTTGAAATCTAGTAGCTTTTTTAGCCTAGTTTATTGTTAAAAAAACAAGTAAAATGAATGTTTTTTCAATATTTAAGCGTATTTTAGTATGAATAGTGTTATACATCCTTCAGTTGTACTATAAATCGAGATATAACAAAATAAAGCCCCTCTATGGCCGTTTAAACCACATATTCTATAACTGCATTGCTCTACTTTTCAATAATAACAAGGCTTATTTTAGCGTCTAATTTCAAAAAATTTTTTATGAATTTTTGTCCCCCTACTCACTTGGTTTAATAAGAATTTTGAATTTTGTGTATAATTAGCTAAAAAAATCATTGGTATTAAACACTTTTGAGCATAGTGCTTTATTTTCTGTTTCAAGCTTACCATTGTTGCCTTAGTTTAATTAAAAGAGTATCTATTATTTTTAATTTTCATGTATAAAATAAATCTTAATTTAATTTTTATTAATTAATATAATTAATTTATATAATAATTACAGTAATTTAAATATAGTTATTAAAGTATTAGATTATATATTGGTAAATATTTATTTACTATTAATTAGAACGAGTAAGCAAATATTCTCTTCTAGAAATATATAAACCACTCAGAACAATAATAAATAAACCTAAATAAGTCCAATTATCAGGTAATTCATAAAAGAAATAATAGCTAATAAGTATATTTGTAATAATCTCTGTATAGCCCAAAGGAGCTAGTTTAGAGGCATCTGCGTATTTAAGTGATAATATGAGAAAAAGGTGTGCTACAGAGGCTATTAAGCCGATTAAAGCCATCAAAATCCACTGATTTGACGTAGGATTAACCCAAACTGAGGGCATAAATAGGCTAATTATTATAGTTCCTATCAAACCAGATAGTAAAAGGGTTAAAAGAGGATTATCAGAAGTACTTAGCTTCCTAGTGATTATAAGATAAAATCCATAGCAAATTCCATTACCTAAAGCAGCCATAGTAGCCAAGTTAAGCTCAATAAAACCAGGTCTAATTACAATTAGAGTTCCAATAAAACCTAATGATACAGCAGTCCACCTCTTTACCCCTACTTTCTCATTTAAAAAAAAAGGAGATAAGGCTGTAACACAAATTGGAGCAACAAAAGCTAAGGTTAAGGCTTTAGGAAGTGAAATTTCCGATATTGCATAAAAGAATAAGTATGTAGAAAAAACAAATATCAATCCTCTAATTAATTGAAGGGCTGGTTTTTTCGTCCAAACTAATGAATGCCTATAAAAGATAAGCATTAGGGACAATGTAAAGACTACAGTAAAAAAATATCTTGCCCAGGTTATCTGTAACACATCCATAGATGAACTTAAATATTTAGCAAAAGCATCCATTACAGGAACAATCATCCAAGCAGATGCATTTAAAATTATAGCCTTCATAAAAGAAGGATATCTCTTAATAGAAGTATTTTAAAGCAAAGAATAATGTAATCGGAATAGTGAACAAGGACATGATTGTAGATACTACAATTGTGCTAGATATATTATCTACAATTTCTTTAGGAGAATACATGTGCGCAATCAAATAACACAAAATTGCACTAGGCATACAAGACTGAATTAACAGAACACCAGCTGGTATACCTGATAAATTAAAAAATTTTATAACAGCAAATCCTATAATAGGACCTAATATTACTCTTCCAAAAGAAGTTATTAGTGCATCTTTAAAAGAAAATACTTTCATTTGTGTAAGAGCAACACCTAGCGACATAAGGATCATTACAATCATTCCATAAGCTAAAAGCATTACAGTATTTAATACAAATTGAGGAAATGGAATTTCAAAATACAAAAAGAGTACTGTTATTAAAATTGCATAAAATGATGGACTTTTTAATATTGTTTTAAAATCAAAAGCTCGTTTTGCTAAAAAAATATTTAAAGTAAAATGGAGCAAAACAATTAAGGATGATATTGCTGCTGCTATACCCATACCTAGTTCTCCATAAGCAAATAAACATATTGGAATACCCATATTTCCGGTATTTGGTAAAATAAAAGTTGGTAGCTCACGGATATAATCCTTCTTCATAAGTAAAAGAAAAATTAAACCTACAATACCAAATAATGTTAATAAGATAATTGCGTAACCAAAATATTCACTAAATAACTCAAAAGTTACTCCACCTGCTGTAATTGCAAAAATTACTAATGCCGGTGTCCCAAAATTACCAGCGTATGTTGTTATAAATGATGTATCAAAATTTGGATTTTTTTTTCCTAAATGATATCCAAGACCTACTATTAGGAATACTGGAAATAAAACTTCAAAAAGTTTTAAATAGATTTCCATTAATCAAGCAATCTAATTAACGTAGGTGATTTTAAGATATTATTATTTTTTTTAAATATAGATAAACAGCTATTACAATTTAATTCTGTAGTTTTGTGAGTAACTATTACTATTGTAGCTTTATTATTTTTTTTATCTGGAGTTTGAATTAATCTTTTTACAGAAATTTTATATTTTGCTAAACGATTAGTTATTTGAGATAAAACACCCGGTCTATCTTTAACTTCAAATCTTAAATATAAAGAATTAACATAATTGTTAACGTTATAAGTTTTTAAAGTTTTTAATTTATTTACACTTACACCAAATGGTTTTTTAATGTTTCCTCTTAAAATAGATAATAAGTCAGATAATAATGAAGAAGAAGTAGGACCTGGTCCAGCACCCTCCCCTTGCAATACACTTTCACCTACAGGCTTACCATTAAGGATCACTGCATTCATAACTCCATTTACATTACCGATATATGATTTTTTACTTACAAGACATGGATGAACAGTTTCAAAAAGTTGATTATTTTTAAGTTCTGAAATACCTAATAATTTAATTCTTAAATCTAATTGATTTGCAATTTTAATATCTTTTAAATCAATCTTTTCTATTCCTTCCATTAAACATTTTTTATTTGATATTTTGCTATTAAAAGCCAAAGCAGACAAAATTCTCACTTTTGCAAAAGCATCAAAACCATTTAAATCTAATTTTGGATTTCCAGGTTCGGCATATCCAAGAAGTTGAGCTTTTTTCAAAACATCAGCAAAATTTTGCTCAGAATTTTCCATCTCTGATAAAATATAATTTGAAGTACCATTTAAAATTCCATAAACTTTTGATAATTTATTAGTAGCTAATCCTTCTTTAATAGATCTCAATATCGGTATTCCACCAGCAACTGATGCTTCGAATTCTAAATTAACATTATTTTTTTCAGCTAGTTTAGCTAAATTGTTTCCATGTTTTGAAATTAAAGCTTTGTTTGGAGTAATTACATGAATTTTATTTTTCAAAGCGGTTTCAACTAATTTTTTTGAAACCCCATCAGATTGTCCAATAACTTCAAATAATATATCAACTTTTTCATTCTTAAAAATTTCAAATGGGTTTTTGTAAAAAATTTTTCTATTAATTTTATATTTTCTTTTTTTATTTATATTTTTTGCAGAAATAGCTACTACGTTAACTCTTTTACCTGTTTTAAGTTCAATATCCTTTTTTTTAGTATTCAGCTCATTATTTAAATAATTACCAACTTGACCAAGTCCAACAACTGCAACATTTACTATTTTATTCATTTACTTATATCTGGATATTTACTTTTTTTAGTATAGTCATCTATATAAATCTCATATTCTTCCAATGTCATTTTTGTTATATCGTCAGACTTTTTAAGTATTTCATTTATTTTTTTTTGATTTTTTTTATTTTCAACAGGATGTTCTGTCCAATATTGAGAATCTTTATTTAAAGAGCAATTACTTAAAAAAAGTAGAAAAATAATTAACAAATATTTCATTATAAAGCAGTTTTTTCGGGAAAATTAAATTTATTATTTAAATTTTGAACAGCCTGACCTGCTCCACCTTTGATTAAATTATCTATTGCTGAAATAATGATTATTTTGTTTTTATATTTTGTTTTACACACTGTAATAAAGCAATTGTTTGTATTAATAACATCATTTGTGCTTAACAGTTTATCAGAGTCTAATATTTTAACAAAATTTTCTCCCTTATAAGACTTCTTAAGCGTTTTGATGATTTTTGATTGATTAACATTTTTCTCTAAATCTAAATAAATAGTACTTAATATACCTCTAAACATTGGAGACAAATGTGGAGTAAAACTAAATTGAAAATTTTTATTAGTAAATTTTCTTAAAAATTGATGTATTTCAGAATTATGTCTATGAAAACCAACACCATAAGCACTTAAAGACTCGTATAAATTCTTATCTTTATATTTTTTATGAACTCCTCTACCGGCACCAGAATAACCAGATTTTGAATCAACAATTATATTATCTAATTTAACTAATTTTTTTTTAAACAAAGGAACTAGAGGCAATAATATTGATGTTGGGTAACATCCTGGACATGAAATTATATTATGATTTTCTAATTCACTACGATTTATTTCGGGTAAACAATAAATGCTTTTCTTCTGTAATTTTGGAGCTCGATGTTTTTGTTTATACCATTTTAAATAATCATTAACTTTTTCTAATCTAAAATCTGCTGCTAAATCAATTAGAATAATATTATGATTAAGTTTTTTTGCTATATCTTGAGCTTCACCGTTTGGTAAAGCTGTGAAAACAACATCAACACCATTTAACAATTTTTGATTAAATTTAACAATTTTTGGTAATTTTTTTTTTGATAAAGATTTGTCATAATAAGAAATATTTTTTCCAACAGATGAATTTCCACATAAATATTTAATATTAATATATTTGTGTTTAATTAATAACTTGATTAATTGAACACCAATATATCCAGTAGATCCAGCAACTAATGCATTAAGCTTAGGCATTTTTTTATTATAACAGTTTAAATTGAAAAAAAAATTATCTTTTAGAAAACTGAAAGCTTCTTCTAGCTTTTCTTCTACCAGGTTTTTTTCGCTCAACAGCTCTTGAGTCTCTGGTTGTAAGTTTCTCAGTTTTCAATGTTGTTTTTAAATTTTCGTCAAAAAGAACTAAAGCTTTGGATATACCATGAACCATTGCTCCGGCCTGACCTGTTGGTCCGCCACCTTTTACGCTACATCTTACATCGTAATCAGTAGCTTGATTTATAATTTCAAACGGTCTTGTAATTTGCATTTTATGAATTTCATCAGCAAAATACTCATTATATAATTTACCGTTTACATAGATTTTTCCAGAACCTTTTTTTAACCAAACTTTAGCTATAGAAGTTTTTCTTCTACCAGTCGCGTACTTGCTATCTTTAAAATCTAACTTTAGTTTAGGAGTTTTTGTATTTGGTTGTACATTTTCCATATTAATTTCTTGCAATGTTTTTATTGTTTAATTTATCTAGCTCTATAACTTTTGGATTTTGTGCAGCATGAGGATGCTCACTTCCAGAGTAAATTTTTAGTTTTGTTAATTGTTTTCTACCTAAAACTCCACCTGGCAACATTCTTTTAACAGCCATCTTTAAAGTTTCTCCAGGTTTCTTTTCATGAAGTTTTTCTGGTGTTGTAACTTTTATTCCACCAGGATGACCTGTGTGTCTATAGTACTTTTTATTTTGAAATTTCTTACCAGTAAATTTTGCTTGTTCGATATTTTTTACTACAACAAAATCACCATCATCCATATGTGGTGTGTATGTAGTCTTGTTTTTTCCTCTAATTATATTAGATACAACAGCGGCTAATCTTCCAACAACTGCATTTTTTGCGTCTATCTCGTACCAAGATGATGTAACTTGATCTTTTTTTGTGAATTTTGTCATTGTGCGAGGATTAATACTATTAAATTATTCAAAGTCAATTTTATATTTAGCTTGTAAAACATAACTTATATGCTAGAAATTACTTGCCGATTTGATCCTATTGCGGGCATAAAACTGCTAAAAAGGAATTATCATAAAATTTAAAATCGGTAGGCATTTGAACTGTATTGTGCGCCTTGCATAAAGCAAAAGCACTAAAAAAGGAGTAAAATGAGTGCAAAAAGAAACAACCCAGAAACTATTGCGATACATGGTGGAGATTATAGAAGTGATCCAGCTACAAATTCAGTAGCAGTTCCTATTTATAGAACTACCTCCTATCAATTTAATAACACTGAGCATGCAGCTAATTTATTTGCGTTAAAAGAGTTTGGAAATATCTATACACGAATAATGAATCCAACAAATGATGTGTTGGAAAAAAGAATCGCCGCTCTTGAAGGTGGTCTTGCAAGTTTAACTGTAGCATCTGGACAAACTGCGTCTACTTTTGCAATATTAAACGTTGCACAAGCTGGAGACAATATTGTTAGTTCTACAGATCTTTACGGTGGAACAGTTTCTTTGTTTACACATACTTTAAGTAAGCTTGGTATAGAAGTAAGATTTGCAGATCCTTCTGATCCAAAAAACTTTGAAAAAGCTGTAGATGATAAAACAAGAGCTTTTTATGGAGAGACTTTACCAAATCCATATTTAAGAGTTTTTCCAATTAAAGAAGTGTCAGATATAGGTAGAAAATATAACATTCCTTTAATTTTAGATAACACTGCTGCACCAGTAATTTGTAAACCAATTGAACATGGTGCTGCTGTAGTCGTTTATTCTTTAACAAAATATATAGCAGGTCATGGAACAGTAGTTGGAGGTGCGCTAATCGATGGTGGTAATTTTGATTGGACAGCAGATCCAAAAAGACAACCACTATTTAATGAACCTGATGCAAGTTATGGAGGAGTTGTATGGGGTAAAGCTGTGCCTGAATTAACAGGAGCAAATGTTGCTTTTGCAGTAAGGGCAAGAGTAACCTTGTTAAGAGATTTGGGATCAGCACTTTCTCCAGATAATGCATTTGGTGTTATACAAGGGCTTGAAACTGTAGCTTTAAGAATGAAACAACATTGCGATAATGCTGCAAAAGTAGTTGATTACTTAAAAAATCATAAAGCTGTTGAGAGAGTAATATATGCTACTGAACATAGTGAAGAGATATCAAGTCGAGCAGAAAAATATCTAAAAAATGGTAATGGTGCTTTGGTTGGTATTGAATTAGCTGGTGGTATTGAAGCTGGTAAAAAGTTCATTGAAGCTTTAAAAATGTTCTACCACGTTGCAAATATAGGTGATGCTAGAAGTTTGGCAATTCATCCTGCAACAACCACACATAGTCAATTAAATGAGGATGAATTAGCTGCCTCTGGTGTAACTCCTGGTTATGTTAGACTTTGTATTGGTTTAGAACATATTGATGATATCATTGACGATTTAGATCAAGCTTTAGACAAATCATCAAAAGGTAATTTAAAAGCGGTTAGTTAATTTTATTTATATGTCTACAAATAGAAACTAATTAATCTCTCTTTTATATTGAGAAATAAATATAAAATACAAAGTTGAAAGTATTATCAAAATAGAATTTATCTGGTGTAAAGATGCGAATAACATTTTTACTCCAGATAAAATAGTTATCACACCAAGAAAAATTTGAAATACTAAAGTCAAACCAATTAAGGTAATAGGTTTATATAATTTTTTGTTTCCAGAATTAATCACCTTCAAGAGAATTAAGGCATAAAAGACAACAATTAAGTATGCTAAATTTCTATGAATAAATTGAACAATCGATGGATTATCAAAAACATTTAAATTTAAAAAATCTTTAAAACTACTATCATCCGGAAAATAATTAACACCCATCAATGGCCAAGTGTTATAAATTTTACCAGCATCCATACCAGATACAAAAGCACCTATAATTAGTTGTAAAAACAATAAAAATAAAAATATTTTTACAATAAAAAAATCATTAGAAATTGTTTGATTTGCAGAAGAAGATAATTTTAAAAACTGCCAGTATACTATTGATAAAATTATAAAAGCTGTAAGCAAATGTATTGCCAGTCTATAATGACTAACATCAATTCTTTCAACTAATCCACTTGATACCATGTACCAACCCAAAAATCCTTGAAAACAAACTAATAAAAAAATAAATCCATATTTTTTAATAATCCAAATTCCTTGTTTAATTGAAAAATAAATCATTGGAAGCAAAACTGCTAAACCAATTATTCTGCCCAACTGTCTATGTCCCCACTCCCACCAAAATATTACTTTAAATTCATCTAAAGTCATATTGTAGTTTTGTTGGCTGTACTCAGGAATTGTTTTATACAAACTAAAGTACTCTAACCATTTTTCATTTGAAAAAGGTGGAAAAAAACCAACAAACAATTCCCATGTGGTAATTGATAGACCAGAGTCAGTTAATCTAGTTAAACCTCCAACCAATATTATTATAGAAACTAAAACTAATAATGAGAGCATCCACAATTTAAGTTGATTATTTAAATGATTATTCTCGCTGTACATGCTCAGATAAATATAATAATTATTAAGTATTCCAATAAATTAAATGTCGCCAAATAATAAAAAAAAACTAGATTTAATAAGAATTAAGCTAGATAAATTAGACAATAAACTATTATCTCTTATAAAATATAGAACAAAACTAGTTGAAGAAGTTTTAAAGCTTAAAGAATTTAAAAAAGAAATCGTAGATAAGAAAAGAATTAATTTTATATTAAAAAAAATTAAAGCAAAATCTTTAAAACAAGGCATAGATCCAAAGATAACTAATCGTATTTGGAAAAATATGATTTGGTCTTATATTGATTACGAAATAAGAAATTTTAAAAAAAAATAATTTACTTACTATGAGGTGGAAGCTTTTTCTCCACAAACATTTCGTGTTTTCTAGTATCAGGGTTATATTTTTTTGCAGATAATTTCACTTTCGCTTTCTCACCACCTGCTGGTTTTTTTACATAATAAAAGAAAGGACTATCTGGTTTAGCTTCAGGTACCATTCTAACTTTTACGTGTGTTTTTTTTGCCATCTATTTTAATGTTTTTAAAATATTTGATATTTTAATTAACTTGTTTTTTAATTTTTCAGCTTTTATAGATTTATCTGCAATTTCGTCAAGCTTTAAAGTATCTTCATTATCAAGGATCTTTTTAACTCCATTAATTGTCATCCCTTGATCTTTAAGCAAAAATTTGATCTTCTTAAGAAGATCAATATTTTTTTCATCATAATATCTTCTATTGGAATTAAGAATTTTTGGCTTGAGTTGTTTAAACTGTGTTTCCCAAAATCTTATTATATGTGTAGGTAAAGAGCCCTTCTTATTAACTTTAAGGTCTAAAATTTTAGCAACCTCACCAATAGTTTTGTAAGCTTGATCAGCTTTATCCATAATCTTTCAGATTTATAAACTCTTTAAATTCTTTGGAAGGTTTAAATAAAACGACATCCCTACTAGATATTACTTTAGTTTCCTTAGTTTTTGGATTTCTGCCAATTCTACTTTTTTTTTGTCTTATGGAAAAGGTTCCAAATTTAGATAATTTAAGTTTTTTCTCAGATTTAATATTAGAAACAATTGTAGATAAAAAATCATCAATTAAGTTTTCCGAAATCTGTTTAGAAAAACCTAGTTGCATGTAAACTAAATTAACCAAATCTTTTCTAGTTAAATTTATTGTCATTTAAAGATTCTGTTTAATTTTTTGTATCAAATTACCTTTAACTATTCTATTGCAAACATCTAATGAATTAGCAAAACCAATAAAATCTGTACCTCCATGACTTTTTACAACTGGAGAGTCTAATCCTATAAATATTGCACCGTTATACAACCTCGGATCTAATCTTTTTTTAAATTTTTTTAAATTTGTAATGTTTAGAAGAGAAGATAATTTTCCTATCCAATTACCTGTCATTGCGTTTTTTAATTCACTTGTAATAAAATTCGCTGTTCCTTCAGCTGTTTTTAATGCAACATTTCCTGTAAATCCATCAGATACAATTACATTAACTTCACCATCCATTAAGTGATTACCTTCGATGTATCCTGAGAAATTAAAATTTTCAGATTTTTTGTCATTAAGAATTTGATATGTTTCCTTTATTACTTCATTACCCTTTAATTCTTCTGAACCAATATTCAATAAAGCAACATTGGCTATTTCATCTGGATATAACGAATTATAAAGTGCAGCTCCCATCGAAGAAAAATCACTTAGATTTTTTGAACTACATTCAATATTAGCACCTAAATCCAACACAACACTCATGCCTTTTTTATTTGGCCAAAGTGCAGACAAAGCTGGTTTGTCTATATTTTCAATCATTTTAAGATTCAATTTTGATACAACTAATAGAGCACCAGTATTACCAGCAGATATTACTATATCAGTCTGCTTTTCTTTAACGCTTTGAACGGCAAGCCACATACTTGTATCTTTACCTCTTTTTGCACCTTCTAAAGGACTGTCTGTACTTTTTATTGCATTTTCAGTGTGAAAAATTTCATAAAATTCTTTACTAATTTTATTCTCAATTAACGGAGAAATTTTATTTTTATCTCCAAAAATTTTATAAAAATTGTTTTTATTTGTTTGATGATTGTAGATAATACCATCAATTATTTTTTTTGGTGAACCATCACCACCCATTGCATCAACTGCAATTTTTATTTTTACGGACATTAAGATAAGTATACTATTCTTTTGGGTCTAAAACTTGTCTACCCTTATACATACCAGTTTTTAAATCTAGGTGATGAGAAAGTCTGTATTCACCTGATTTTTTATCCTCAACTATATTTTTAGTTGAAAATTTCATTGTTTGTGCCCTTCTCATTCCAGTTCTCGAAGGGGTTTGTTTTCGTTTTGGTACAGCCATAATTATGCGTTAATTACACTTTTTAAATAATAATTCAAAGTTTTTTTTGATAAATTTAGGTTAAATTCTTCAAAATAATCAAGTAAATCATCAATATTATTAAAATCTTCTAAAAAAATTGATAATTTTTTAATTTTATCTGTTTTCGATAAATCATCCCAAAAATGAATCTCTGAAACCATTGAATGAAACAAGTTAATATAATCCTTCATTTTTTTGTTTATAGATTGATCTCCATACCCTATTTCTCTAATACTCAACTCTAATTGTCTGAAGTTGAAATCATAAATTTCCTGTAATACTTTTTTGTTATCCTCATTTTTATAATTTTTAAGAAAAAATGAAAAATGAAGTAAAAATAAAGTCAATCTATCAGAAAAACTATCTTCCCTATTTAAATCCTTATATAAATCTTTATTTCTAGTGAAATTAATAAAATTATTATAAATATGTATATATTTATTACTCATGAATAAATTATATATATTTTTTTTATTTTTAATACTTTCAAATTGCTCATTTAAACCTGTTGTTCAACATCATGGTGTACCTTTTTTAGAAAAAAAACAAGCTTCATTAGTAATAAATATGACAAATAAAAACGAAATAAGAGAAATTTTAGGAAATCCATCAACAAAGAGTAAGTTTGATAATGATGTGTGGATTTATATAGAAAGAAAACAAACACAATCTAAACTTAAAAATCTTGGTAGAATGAAAATTTATGAAAACAATGTATTAGTTCTTGAAATTGACAATTATGGATTATTAAAAAAGAAAGATTTTTATAACAAAGATCAAATGAACAACGTTAAAATATCAAAATATGTTACCGGAGATAATTTCAGAAAAAATTCATTCATCTATGAATTTATGTCTAGTGTAAGACAGAAAATTAACGACCCTCTAGGTACAAGGGCCGCTAAAAGAAAAGAAATTATGAAGCGATAACTGCTAGCAATAATAAAGCTACAATATTTGTAATCTTAATCATTGGATTAACAGCAGGGCCTGCGGTATCTTTATATGGATCTCCAACAGTATCACCTGTTACAGCAGCTTTGTGAGCTTCTGAGCCTTTTCCACCATGATTTCCATCTTCAATATATTTCTTAGCATTATCCCATGCACCACCTCCAGCAGTCATAGAAACAGCCACAAATAAGCCAGTAATAATAACTCCCAAAAGCATAGCACCAACTGCAGCTAAGGCAGCTACCTGACCACCTATTGAAAGTATTATAAAATATAAAACCACTGGCGATAATACAGGTAATAATGATGGTATTATCATTTCCTTGATTGCTGCAACAGTTAACAAATCAACTAATTTAGCATAATCAGGTTTTTGTTTTCTTTTCATAATACCTGGAAATTTTTTAAACTGTCTTCTTACTTCTACAACTACAGCACCGCCTGCTCTACCAACTGCTTGCATTCCCATAGATCCAAATAAGTAAGGTAACATTCCGCCAATCAATAAACCGACCACAACGTATGGATTTGATAAATCAAATGTCACAACGATACCCTCAAGAGCAGAACCAGCTTCTTTAGAGAAATGTTTGATATCTTCGGTGTAAGCTGCAAATAAAACTAGTGCACCTAAACCTGCAGAACCAATAGCATATCCTTTTGTTACAGCTTTAGTAGTATTACCAACAGCATCCAAAGCATCAGTTGTTTTTCTAACTTTTTTATCTAAGTTAGACATTTCCGCAATTCCTCCAGCATTATCAGTCACAGGACCATAAGCATCTAATGCAACAACCATTCCGGCTAAAGCTAACATTGTTGTAACTGCGATAGCAATACCAAATAAACCAGCAATAGAATTTGTAATCAAAATACCTGCAACAATAATTAATGCTGGTATTGCTGTTGCTTCCATTGATACAGCCAAACCTTGAATAACATTAGTTCCATGACCAGTTGTTGATGATAAAGCTACTGATTTAACCGGTCTATAACTTGTCCCTGTGTAATATTCAGTAATCCAGATTAATAAACCAGTAATAACTAAACCAATAACCCCACAATAATATAAATCCATTCCATTAAATGAATTTCCATTAACTGTGTATTCATTTGTAAAACCAATAACATGATCCGTTACAGGCCAAAGGATAACTAATGATGCAACTGCAGATACAATAAATCCTTTATACAATGCATTCATTACATTGTTATTTTTTCCTAATTTAACAAAAAATGTACCTATGATTGACGTTAAAAGGCATGCGGCACCAATTGTAAGTGGATAAATCATCATATTAAGATCACCTACAAAGAAAATTGATGATAAAACCATGGTAGCTACGATAGTAACTGCATATGTTTCAAATAAATCAGCTGCCATTCCGGCACAATCTCCAACGTTGTCTCCAACGTTGTCTGCAATTACAGCAGGATTTCTTGGATCATCTTCAGGAATTCCAGCTTCAACTTTACCAACAAGGTCTGCACCAACATCAGCACCTTTAGTAAAAATACCTCCACCTAATCTGGCAAAGATAGATATTAAAGAAGCTCCAAACCCTAAAGCAACTAGGGCATTTACAATTTCTCTTTCATCCACCTCGTATTTAAGTAATAAAAAATAATATACTGCTATTGCTAATAAAGCTAAACCAGCAACCAACATACCAGTTACAGCACCAGATTTAAATGCTACAGAAAGACCTTGAGCGAGACCTTTTCTAGAAGCTTCAGCAGTTCTAACATTAGCCTCTACAGAAACTAACATTCCAACGTATCCTGCAATACCAGATAAAGCAGCACCTATTAGATATCCAAGACCAACTAATGGACTAAAAGCAATGCTTACAATAACTAAAACTACAGCTCCAACAATAGCAATAGTTTTGTATTGTCTTGCTAGGTATGCTTTTGCACCGATTTGAATTGCAGATGCAATATCTTGCATTTTAGCATTTCCTGCACTTGAATTAAGAATATTTTTACCAGTTAAAAATCCATAAACGATGGATAATAAACCAGCACCAATTGTATATAATAGTATTGTTTCGATTGTTTCGCTCATATTAACCTTAAGTTGTTGGTTGTTAATTTTTTAAGCCCGCACAATACAAAAAAAGCTAGAAAAGACAACGATTAACTTCTAAAATTGGTGAATATAGCCTTGAGATTTAGCTTGTATTTGCTTACCTTTTTCATCAAATATCAGTGATCTATCTTTCCCAAATACAATTTTACCAATTTTAGTTATTTTAATTCCTGAAGTTTTAGATGCGTTTTGAATGATTCTAGTTTTATCAACATTTGCTGTAAATAAAACCTGATAATCATCTCCATTAGAAATAAGATTAATTTTTTTTAATCTATGATTTTTAATCAAATTACTCAATTTATTAGAAACAGGTATTCTCTTCTCAAATAAGTTAAAAGATAAATTTTGATTATTAATCATTTTAGATAAATCATCAATTAATCCATCCGAAACATCAATTGAGCTATTAGCAAATTTAAAAAGATATTTTGTTAAATTTAAGGGTAACTCTGGTTTGTAATATTTATCTGTAAAAAATAATTTATCTTTTTTTTTAATATTCACTTTATTGCTTAATATTTTAAGACCTAAATAACTATCACCCAAATTTCCAGTAACATAAATATCATCATTTAATTTAGCTTTATTTCGATAAATTATTTTATTGGCGTATCCCATTGATGTGATTGTAAAACTTAGTTTGTTAGAAAAGGTAGTGTCTCCACCACATAAAACTATATTAAATTTATTTTGTTCTGATTTGAGTGACTTTGAGATTTTATATAAGTTATTTTTTGTAAATGTTTTTTTATTACCTGAGCCAGAAATAAAATAAAATTTAGGTTTAACACCTTTGCAAATTAAATCAGAGATAGATGATCTTAATATTTTTTTAATTACTAAATCGGGGGAATTAAAATTTAAAAAATGTGTACCAATATTGTACGTATCAACAGATATAACAACACCTCTTCTTTTATCAAAAAAAACATCATCATTTAAATTAAGTGCAGATTTATTTTTTTTAGCGATTTTTGAAAAATAATTTTTTATTAACTTAAATTCATGCATTATGAGATCTTAATTTTTTACCAACATTATCTAACAAAGCATTAAGGTACTTTGTTTGTGAATCTTCAAGAAAAAAATTAGACGAATTTAAATATTCATTAATAATTATATTAATAGATAAGTTTGGTTTATACATAAATTCATAAGTTGCAGCTTTTAAAATCGTTTGAAAAACTTTATCTAATTTTTCAAATACAAATTCATCACCTAGTTTGTTATTTAATTCATTTAAAATAAGGTCGTTTCTTTCTATTGTTCCTAAAACAATATCTTTAATAAATTTTTTAAATCTATGTTTTGGAAAATCTAAATCATCATCTTCATTGTAAAATTTCCCATATAATTTTTGAATAATTATAACCCTCGGGTTACTTTTTGGATTATAATGAGTTCTCATTTTTGAGACAAAACTGAAATCACAGCTTCTGCAGCTTCAGCACCTTTTTTTTTTCTAGCTCTCGCTTGAGCCATATTAAGACAAGTAATTATACCATTTCCAACAGGTTTTTTACTTTCTACAGACAATTTCATTATTGCATCTGTAGAGGCTTGAGAAATAAAATCAAAGTGTGGTGTTTGACCTTTAATAACGCATCCCAAAGCTAAAAAACCATCATATTTTTTTAAATTTTTTGAGATTGTAACTGGAATTTCAAATACACCTGGGACTTTGATAATTTTTATTGTATTTTTATTTTGAATTAATTTTAAAGCGCTTCTTAATAAGCCATCAGCAATATCTTTATAATAATCTGCTACAACAATTAAATATTTTTTTTTCATTAAATTAATTCCTGTTTAGTAATTTTTATACCATACCCATCTAAACCAATAACTTTTTTTGGTGATTTTGTGATTAGTATCATATTTTTAATTTTTAAGTCTTTAATAATTTGAGCACCAATACCATAATTTCTTATTAACTTATCATTTCCCTTTTTATAAAAGTTTTTGTTTTTATAATCTTTCAAAGTTTGAGTCACTGATTTTAAATTTGAGTCTTTAATAAACACTAAAACACAATTTTGGTATTTTTTAAAATAATTTAAGGTCTTATTGAATGAATTTGGTAATGATTGATTTATAAGATAGTTTTGCACAACATTAGATGAAATTACTCTCACTCTTGGGGTAATCCCTTTTCTTAATTTACCTTTTATTAAAGCAAAATGTTCTGAACCATCTAAAAGATTTTCATATATTCTAATATTATATTTTTGATTTTTTACATCAATCTTACTTTGCTTTTTAAGTTTAATTAGTTTTTCTTTTTTTAGTCTGTATGCGATTAGATCTTCTATTTTTCCAATTTTCAATTTATGTTTTTTTGCAAAATTGAATAAATCCTGACCTTTAGCCATTGTTCCATCTTCATTCATAATTTCACAAATTACAGCTGAGTTATTTTTTTTGGCCAACTTTGAAATATCAACAGAAGCCTCTGTATGACCTGCTCTAACAAGAACCCCGCCATCTTTAGCTATAATTGGAAATACATGACCAGGAGAAACAATTTCATTTTTATTTGCTTTATTTTTTGAAGCAACTTTAATTGTTCTAGCTCTATCTTTGGCAGATATTCCTGTTGTAATTCCTTTTTTTGCTTCAATAGAAATTGTGAAAGCAGTTTTATTTCTTGATTGATTTACCGGTGACATTAAAGATAAATTTAATCTTTTAGCCTGAAGAGAATCAAGCGCTAAACAAATTAAACCACGTCCGTATTTTGCCATAAAGTTAATATTTTTTGCATTAGAGTCTGATGTAGAAATAACTAAATCCCCTTCGTTTTCTCTTTTTTCATCGTCTACCAAAATGAACATGCCTCCTTTTTTGGCTACACTTATTATTGACTCGATTGAAGAAAAATTATTTTTCATTAAAATAATTTCTAACGTATTTTGATAAGATATCTATCTCTACGTTTACTAAGCTAGATTTTAT
Source organism: Pelagibacteraceae bacterium AG-390-A02 (assembly GCA_003278165.1). Taxonomy (GTDB): domain Bacteria; phylum Pseudomonadota; class Alphaproteobacteria; order Pelagibacterales; family Pelagibacteraceae; genus Pelagibacter. Next base: position 24,342 of record QCGU01000004.1, on the reverse strand, counting down.
TAAAGTTGATAAATTTGTTTCCTTATATGTATGAGGTATAATCCAAATTTGGAAACCTTTTTTTGTTACTTTAGAAATCGTAAGAGAAATACCGTTTACGCAAATAGATGCTTTTTCTATTAAGTGTTTTCTTTCTTTTTTAGGTAATTCAAAATCAAAAAGATACGATTTATCTATTTTTTTAATACTTAATACTTTACCAACTGTATCAACATGTCCTTGACAAATATGTCCTGAAATTTTTGTTCCATATTTTAAAGGTAATTCCAAATTTATTTTATCTTTTATATTTATAAATTTAAATTTTGAACGAATGATTGTTTCTTTAGACAGGTAAAATTCCATCATTTTTGATTTATATGAAATTAAAGTTAAGCAAACACCATCACAAGCAACTGACAAACCCATATCTTTTTTAGATACTTTAAGATTGCTTTTTACAAAAATATTAAGACCCTTTGGTCTTTTAATTATTTTTGTGATTACACCTTGATTATAAATTATTCCATTAAACATGATTTTATCTATATAATGTTATTCTGTCTTTTCGCAAATTCAGATTTAAATTAATCTTTTTTGCATATTTTTGATTTAATTTTTTTAGACCACTAAATTTTAAATATTCTAAGCTTTTTGAGAGTTTTTTAGGACTTTTGAATAAATAAAATTTATTAAAAATTTTGTTTTTAATCAGGAAATTAGTTAGATCGTTACCGCCCTCTATTAGTAAATTCCTACAGCCTAAATTATATAGTTTTTTTAAAATTTCTTTAATATCAAATTTGTTATTCCTATCAATTTTAGATTTAATTAAAATAATCCCTTTTCTTTTAAATTTATAAATTTTTGATTCATCAGCTTTATTATAGAAAATTAAAGTATTTTTGTTATTCGAGGATTTAAATATATAACTATTCATATTAGAATTTAGTTCATTATCTAAAATAATTCTTTTAGGAGAAAAATTTTCCATACCTTTTAATCGACAATTTAATCTTGGATTGTCTTTGTTGAGAGTTTTATATGTAATCATTATGCAATCATTTTGATATCTCAACAAATGTGTGAATTGATCAGAATAAGCATTTGTAATTCTTTTTTGGGATTTACTGTAAATAATATTGTTTTTTGATATAGCTACTTTGCCGGTAACAAAAGGTAATTTTTTCTTTCTATTAAAAAAATAAGGATAATAAAAATTCTCAACTTTATTTTTTAACAATCCTTTTTTTACAATTATTTTTTTTGAATTTAAAATTTTAAAACTTTTATTTCTTACCCTTTTGTCTACGTCTGCAACTGAATACATAACCTCTGAAATTTTTGATTTTATTATCGAGTCAGTACATGGTGGTGTCAACCCATGATGACAACATGGTTCTAATGTAACATACATTTTTGAACCTTTTAAATTTTCAAAACTATTTTTAATTGCATTAGACTCAGCATGTGGTCTTCCATTAAACGAAGTTTGACCTATAGAAATTATTTTGTCATTTTTGACAATAACACAACCTACTGATGGATTTGATCCAGTTAATCCATGACGAGATTTAGCCAAGTCTAAGGCTATCTCCATATAAAATTTATCTTTTGATGTAAATTTATCTTTTTTTGTAGACATCAAGCTTGTCCACGAATTGCACAAAGTCTTTTTCTTCTCTGAAGTTTCTATAAACTGAAGCAAATCTAACGTATCCAACTGGATCTAGATCCTTCAAGCCATCCATAACCATAGTGCCAATTGTATTAGAAGAAATTTCACCTTGACCAAGTTCTTCTAAAGATCTTGAAATTTGACTTATAAATTTTTCTATTGTTTCTGTATCTATAGGTCTTTTTTTAAGTGCTATATAAATTGATTTAGACAGTTTATCACGATCAAAAACTGATTTTCTTCCATTTTTCTTAACGACCATTAATTCGCGAATTTGAATTCTTTCAAAAGTAGTAAAGCGTTCACCACAAATACAAAGTCTTCTTCTTCTAATAGCAGTACCATCTTCTGTAGGTCGTGAATCCACTACAGATGTATCACCCTTTTTTTCACACGGACAAATCATTAGCTACAGGTTCTTATATATAGGAAATGACGAAGTTAAAGCAATAACTTCATTTTTTACTTCATTTTCAATCTTACTATTATCTGTTGGATTTTCTGATAATCCCTTTAGAGTTTTTGTGATCAATTCTCCTACGGTCTTAAATTCACTTAAACCAAATCCACGTGTTGTAGCAGCTTGTGTTCCTAATCTAATTCCTGATGTAATCATAGGTTTTTCTGTATCAAAAGGAATACCATTTTTGTTACATGTAATATTTGCTCTAGACAAACTCTCTGCCGCAAGATTACCTTTTACATTATAAGGTCTTAAATCAACCAACATCAGATGTGTGTCTGTTCCGTCTGAATAAATTTTAAATCCATTATTTTTTAAAGTTTCTGCCAACATCTTAGCGTTTGCTAAAACAGATTTAATATAATCTTGAAATTCTGGCTGTAATGCTTCGAGAAATCCTGCTGCCTTTGCTGCAATAATGTGCATTAAAGGTCCTCCTTGATACCCAGGAAAAACAGCTGTATTAAATTTTTTTGCAAGATCTTCATAATTAGTTAAAATTATTCCTCCTCTTGCACTTCTAAATACCTTATGAGTTGTTGAAGTAACTACGTGCGCATAGTCACAAGGATTTGGGTATCCTTTACCAGCAACTAGTCCAGAGAAATGAGCCATATCAACCATTAAATATGCTCCAACTTTATCTGCTATCTCTCTAAATCTTTTAAAATCAATTACTCTAGAATAAGCACTTCCTCCAGCAATGATTAGTTTCGGCTTATGTTCTAATGCAAGTTTTTCAACATTATCATAATCTATCAATTCTGATTCTTTGTCTACATCATAGCCTACAGCATTAAACCACTTACCAGACATAGAAATTTTTAATCCATGTGTAATATGACCACCTGAATTTAAACTCATGCCCATAAATGTATCACCTGGACTTAACAAAGCTAAAAATACTGCACCATTAGCTTGCGCGCCTGAATGTGGTTGTGCATTTGCAAATTTACAACTAAATAATTTTTTTAATCTTTCGATTGCTAGGTTTTCTGCTACATCAACGTGCTCACACCCATTATAATATCTTTTACCAGGATAACCTTCGGCATATTTATTGGTTAAAACTGATCCTTGTGCCTCTAATACGGCTTGTGATACTATATTTTCAGACGCAATTAACTCAATATGTTGTTGTTGTCTGATTAATTCATCTTTAATAGCTTTAAAAAGTTCTGGATCTTTTACAGATAAACTATCCTCAAAAAAACTCTTGTAGCTATCGTTTAAATAATTTTTTTCACTCGACATAATTATATTTTTTTAACTCTTCTCAAATGTCTACCACCATCAAATTTTGTATTTAAAAAAACACCTACAAACCTTAAAGCATTTTTTTTGGTTATCAACCTAGACCCTAATGTAATGATGTTTGCATCGTTATGCAATCTGGATAATTTTGTTGATTTTAGATTAAAACATTGTGCAGCACGAATATTTTTATGCTTATTTGCCGCAATATTCATGCCAGTTCCAGATCCGCACACCAAAATGCCTACATTGCTTTTATTAAGTTTAACTTTTTTTGCAACTTTATGGGCATAATCAGGATAATCAACGCTGCTATCATCTTTAGGACCGAGATCCTCAAATTTTACTTTTTTATTTCTTAAATAATCTTTGATTGTTTCTTTTAATTTAAATCCAGCGTGATCTGATGAAATAAAAATTTTTTTCAAATTAATTAAATTTGTAATCTAAAACACAAGCAACTAAATGTATTCTATTCTCTTCTCCACCGTTAAATGCATTGTGATACTTAGTATTGTTCGTAACCCAAACTGAACCATCAGCAGGCATATGTTTTGCAACATTGTCAATTACCATTAAACAACCAGGGTTTGTTATTATTGGTATATGTAATCTTGGTTCAGGATCTCTATGCCAACTTAAAGTAGATCTTGGCTCTTTTAAAAGAATTCTTACTCTTCCTAGTTTATATTTTTTTGAAAGAACATCATAAACCTCTTTAAAATATGTGTTCTCATAGTCTTTTATAAATTCTGAGTAAGAAGCTTCATTGATAAATTCGTCTCTAGAAACTTCTTTTCCTGATTTATCAGGTTTAGTCCAGTATACTCCACGAGCTTTATTACCTTTAATTGACTCTGGATCACCAGGTACCTGTGTTAGAGATATAGCACCAAAGTGAGTGACGCCTGCATCTTCAAATTTTTTAATCTTAACTATTTGATGATAAGCTTCTTGCAACTTTTCTATATCAAACTTAATTTCTTGTTTTTGGAAGTCGCTAAAGTCTAAAATTCTATCTTCCTTTTTGACATTTAAATCTATAACTTTTGAGTTTTCTGTCGCCATCGTGATTGCTTTGTACCCTTTTTTTTGTATATGTGTATATTACATTTGTCGCAATTTAAAAGTAAATTAAAATATGATTATTGGTAAATATCCTAGTCTTAGACTTAGAAGAAGTAGAAAAGAATCTTGGTCAAGAAAACTAATTCAAGAAAATACCTTAAGTCCAAATGACTTTATTCTTCCTATTTTTTTAATTGAAGGGTCAAATAAAAGACAAGAGATTTCATCAATGCCGGGCGTTTACAGGTATACAATTAACCGATTGAGTCAAATTGTGGATAAAGCATTAAAATTAGGAATACCAATGATAGCTCTTTTCCCTAAAACTAAAAATTCAAAAAAAGATGAATTGGGAACAGAATCACTCAATGAAAATAATTTAGTATGTAAAGCGTTACAAGAAGTCAAAAAAAGATACAAAAACAAAATTGGCATAATGTGTGATGTTGCATTAGATCCTTACACATCACATGGTCATGATGGTTTAATCAAATCTAACACTATATTAAATGACGAAACAATTAATGTTTTGGTTAATCAATCATTACTTCAGGCAGAAATGGGCTGTGATGTTCTAGCTCCTTCAGACATGATGGATGGTAGAATAGGAAAAATAAGAAAAGCTTTAGATAAAAATAAATTCCAAGATATTCAAATTTTATCCTATGCAGCAAAATATGCATCAAGCTTTTATGGTCCCTTTAGAGATGCTGTGGGTTCAAAAAGCTCATTAAAAGGAGATAAAAAAACATATCAAATGGATTTCAGAAACTCTGATGAATCGTTAAGAGAAGTTGCTTTAGATATAAAAGAAGGCGCTGATATGATTATGGTTAAACCTGGAATGCCATATTTGGATATAATTAAATCAATTAAAGAAAAATTTAAAATTCCAGTTTTTGCTTATCAAGTATCAGGTGAGTATAGTTTAATGGAAAACGCAATAAACAAAAACCTTGTGAATAGAGATGCAGTATATGAAAGTTTAGTAGCTTTCAAAAGAGCTGGTGCAAATGCGATAGTAAGTTATTACGCTGATCGAATTGACAAAATAATAAAGTAATCACCTTAAAGTATTAAGAAATAACAATCTATTATTTGGAAAATTAATATTATTTGGTTTTAAAATTGTTTTATCAAGATAATCATTAACTAATTTCAAACCTTTTAATAAAATTTTAATGTCTTCAACATCTTTATCTTTTTCAATAAGAAAGTTTGGAACATATTTTTTTTCATTGGATGATGAAACATAATAAACAGTTTCGTTATTTTCAGTATCTTTCTCTACTATGTTTTCTAGTTCTAGATCATAACCTAATATTTTGAGTAATTCTAATTCCCAAAAAATATATTTTTTTAACCAATTTTTATTTTGTAAAATTAAAAAAAAATTCTGAATTATGAAAAAAACTTTTTCATTTGATTGTGCATCTGCTGTTAAAATTTTAATCAAATTCATTGCAGAAGTTAAACATGATAATTTTTGCTTATCATCAAAATACAAAGGGCTGTAAGCGCTTAAAATTTCAACTTTAAAGTAGCCAATTCTATTTTCATTTTTTGAATTGTAATTAACATGCAATTTATTTCCTATTTGCAAATAATTTTTAATTTTTTTTGATGTGCCACCAAATATGATACCTGATACTTTACCTTTTTCTTTGGTAAAAATTTCTACAATCAAAGAGTTTTCGTTATATTTATTTTTACTTAACAAAAAACCTTCATCAGACCAATTCATATTATTTTATTGAAACTATTTAAGCACTCTGTAGCAGCACTTTGTTCGGCATTTTTTTTGGAATTACCAATGCCAATAAAGTATTTTGTATTAGGTAATTTTACTCCCACTTTAAATACAGGTTTATGTCGTGGTCCAGTATTTGAGATTAATTTATATTTAGGAAGACTTTTAAATTTTTTTAATGTTTGTTCTTGTAACTTAGTTTTAGCATCAATTTCGGTAACAACGCTATCGCTAATTTTTGCTTCCCACTGTTTTAAAATAAATTTTTCAACAATATTAAAACCTTTGTCGAGATAAATTGCTCCTATTAAAGCTTCACAACTGTCTGCAATAATTTTATCCTCTATTTTGATTTTTTTATTTTTAGGATTAAAAGTTTTAATATATTTTTCTAAATTAATTGATTTTGCAATTTCAAGACAAGATTTTCTATTAACAAGTGAAGCAAACTTCTTATCAAGTATTCCTTCTTTTTCATTGGGATAAATTTCTAATAATTTTTTTGCCATGACCAGTCCTAGCACACGATCACCTAAAAATTCAATTTTCTCATTATTTTTAGAGGAATTAAAACTTTTATGAGTAAGAGATTGGTTTAATAAATTTTTGTTTTTAAAAACTATATTTATTTTTTTTTCTAATTCTTGATACTTTATTTTCATTAATTAATAACATTAAAGGTTCTTTTAAATCTTATAGATTTATGCCATTTCCAAAATTCAATGAAACTTCCAATTTTTTTATCTGATGAAAAAAAAATAAATTGAGCCTTACCAACTAAGTTATCTTTGTGAACATAACCAACACTTGATAGAAATCTGCTATCTTTAGAACAATCTCTATTATCACCTAAAAAAAAATAATGATCATCTGGAACTGTGAAAACATCTGAGTTTTGATAGGTATAATTTTTTAAATAAACTGTATGAAATTTTTTACCATTAGGTAATTTTTCCTCAAACTTTAAGACATCTATTGTTGTGTCACCACAATAAATTTTTGTTTTAAGTGGGATTTTAGATTTAAATATTTCACTACTATTTACGTATAGGTTGGCATCAATAAACTGAATTTTATCTCCTGGTAGCCCAATTAAACGTTTTATATAATCTGTTCTATTGTCAACTGGTGTTTTAAAAACAATTACATCCCCTCTTTCAGGACTTTTAAACATTATTCTTTTACTTAGTATTGGTGGGCTAAAAGGGAAAGAATGTTTGCTATATCCATATGAATATTTTGTTACAAACAGTCTGTCACCTACAAGTAATGTGGGTTCCATCGAAGAAGAAGGTATGTAAAAAGGTTGCACTAAAAGTGATCTAATTATTACTGCAATTATCAAAGCATAAAATAAAGTTTTTATATTTTCTAAAAAAAAGTTTTTATCTAGTTTCATTATGATTGAATAATAGCAAATGCTGTTGAATATTTTTTCTCATCGGAAATGGATAGAAAACAATTATATTTTTTAATTTTAAATTTATTTTGGATCATTTTGGTGATTTTTTTGTTTTTAACATAGTTAGGTCTGCCCATTTTATCATTAACTACTTCTATATCTTTAAAGTTCAATTTCATTCTAAATCCGGTTCCCAAAGCTTTTGAAAATGCTTCTTTCGCTGCAAATCTTTTTGAAAAAAAAGCCACTTTATTCTTTATTAAGTTTGATTGTCTTTGTTCTCTAACACTATAAACTCGATTAATAAAAGATTTATTTTTTATAGCCTCTTTAATTCTTTTATTTTCAATTATATCAACTCCAATACCTAAAATTTTCATTAATTTTTAATAATTTTTTTAAAATCTTTAATTACTTTGGGTAGACCATAAAATATCGACTCTCCAATAATAAAATGTCCTATGTTGAATTCCTCAATTTCTTTAATTTTTGTTAAGACTTTAGTCGTTTTGTAATCCAAACCATGTCCTGCATGTACTTCTATATTTAGTTTAGATGCAAGTTTTGAGCATTTTTTAATTCTATTTAATTCGCTCGAAAAATTTTTATACGATTTAACATAATTAGCTAGTTTTCCAGTATGAATTTCAACACAATCCACATTTAATTTTTTTGAGAGTTTAATATCATTTAAATTAGGGTTGATAAATAAACTAGTTCTAATATTAGATTTTTTAAATTTATAAATTATTTCTTTTAATTTTTTATAATTATCTTTTAGATTTAAACCTCCTTCGGTAGTTATTTCTTTTCTATTTTCTGGAACAATACAAATATAATTTGGTTTATATCTTAAAGCTTTTTTAATTATTTCACTATTCATTGAGACTTCAAGATTAACTAATACTTTATTTAAAGCACAAATCTCTTTGGTATCTAAATCATTTATGTGTCTTCTATCTTCTCTCAAATGAATAGTTACAGAGTTAGCGCCAAATTTTATAACTTCTTTTGCTGCAAAAACTGGATTGGGATGTTTTTCACCACGTGCATTACGCAGTGTTGCAATATGATCTATATTTACCCCTAGTCTTTTCACTTAATAAATCTACTTCCTGGTGTGGTAATGGGAATTGATTTTAGAGATTTAGGTATATTTTTTAGATTGTAGCTAGGTACATCTATTTTTAAATGAGAAATAATTTTATTTTTTATTTTCAAAGATTTTTTTGATGACCTGTCAATTATAGAGGCAAATCCAACAAGTTTTGCATTTGATTTTTTAATAAGTTTCACACATTCCAAACTGGATTTACCAGTCGTAATCACATCTTCTATAATTAAAACTCTTGCTCCCTTTTTTATACTAAAGCCTCTTCTGAGAGTAAATTTTCCATTCACCCTTTCGCAAAAAATTGTTTCTTTTTTTAAAATTTTACCAATTTCATAACCTATGATTACACCACCCATTGCAGGAGCAAGTATTAAATCTATTTTTTTAAAATTTTTTTTAATTTTATTTGCTAACGATTTACAAATTTTGTCAGCTAAATTAGGAAAGCTTAAAAGTTTAGCGCATTGAATATACTTTGGAGAATGTAACCCTGAAGATAAAACAAAATGTCCTTCTAATAACGCATCAGTCTTTTTTAAAATATTTAAGGATTTTTTGAGTGAAAGCATTTCTTTTTTCTTCGTGTCTAATTATTTTAAATTTTATACCTTTTTGCTTTAGCTCTGCAATAAAATTTGTAAAATTCTTAAGATTTCTAATTATTAATCTAAATTTAAAATTAATATAGTTTGGATTTTTACCCGCCATCTCTAAATTAGAAATGTTAAGTTTATGACTTCCAATTAAAGAACTTATATCGCCAAGTTGACCAGGTTTATCAGGCAATGAAATCCAAAGTGTAGTGTTATATTTTTTTGTTTTTTCCTCTTTTTGTTCACCTTTATCATGCCAATATCTTCTAATAGCAGCTCTTGCTTTACCTGTTTTGGTAGAAGGTATCCAATGCAAAGATGGTGAACTATTTTTAGATGTGAGAATGTTAACCCTATCACCATTTCTTAATATTGTTTGCAACTCACTGTTATTTCCATTTACTTCACATCCTATTGCAGAATTACCAATTTTTGTGTGAACGGCATAAGCAAAATCGATTGCTGTTGCATCTTTTGGTAATTTAATAACAGATCCTTTTGGTGTGAAGCAAAAAACATTTTCCTGAAACATTTGAAGCTTTGTATATTCATAAGAATCCTCAGGATTTTCATTTTTTTCGATAATCTCCACTAAATCTTTTAACCAATCATACTCTTTCCAACTTAATGAATTAAATTTTTCAGAAGATTTATATTGCCAATGAGATGCAACACCTCTTTGTGCAAAGTCATGCATTTCTTTAGTTCTAATTTGAATCTCTATAGGCTTTTTATTTGAACCAATAACTGAAGTATGAATTGACTTATATCCATTTATTTTGGGCGAAGAAATGTAGTCTTTAAATTTACCAGGAATACAGTTCCATTTCTTATGAAATATACCAAGAGTTTTATAACAGTCATCAATAGTATCTAATATAATTCTAAAGCCAATGATGTCTGTTATCTGCTCTAATGAAACTCTTTTTTTTTGAACTTTTCTCCATATTGAAAATGGAGTTTTTTCTCTTCCATAAATTTCAGCATTAATTTCGTGATCATTCAATATTTCACTGAGTTCATATGATTGTTCTTCAAAAATATCTTTTCTATCTAATTTTATTTCATCAAGTCTTTTTTTTATTAATTTTCTTGCATCGTAATTTAAAATTTCAAACGATAAATCTTCAAGCTCATCACGTATTCTGTGCATACCCATTCTGTCTGCCAATGGAGCATAAATTTCCATTGTTTCTTGAGCAATCCTTTGTCTTTTTTCCGCTTTAGTAATTGCTTTAATCGTTCTCATGTTGTGCAATCTGTCTGCAATTTTTACTAACAAAACTCTAATATCTTTAGATGTTGCTAAAATTAATTTTCTAAAATTTTCTACTTTAGAATTTGATCCAGCTGTATTTTCAAAAACAGATATTTTAGTGACACCATCTACTAAGTCAGCAACCTCATCACCAAATTCAGCTTTTATTGTTTCATAAGTTGCAAAGGTATCTTCAATAGTGTCATGCAATAACCCAGTGGCAATTGTAGCACTGTCTAATTTTAACTCTGTTAAAATATTTGCAACTTCAATTGGATGTACAGAGTAGGGATCACCGGAAGCTCTCTTTTGACTCTTATGGGCCTTTACAGCAAAATTATAAGCTTTATCTAATTTTTCAGGATTTAAAAATTTATTATAATTTTTAACTTTATTAATTAGTTCATTAGAATTTAGCATAACCCTATTATAACATTAATTTAAATTTGTTTAATAGACCTAATGTCTGCTTTAGAGAGTGAAGAAATCAAGCTTTTAAGATCTTTTTTAATAATTGGATGATGCCATTCTTTTTGAATTTCAAAAAAAGGGATGAGTACAAAATTTCTTTTATGCATAAGTTTATGAGGCAAAGTTAATTTGTTTTTTACTTTTAAAACCTTTTTATTAAAATCAATAATGTCAATATCACAAATACGTGGATCATTTTTTTTACCTTTTTTTCTTCCTAATAAAATTTCAATTTTCTTACATATTTTAAGGAGACTTTCTGGATCAAAACAAAACTTTGCCTTGATAACTACATTTAAAAATTTAGGTTTTTTGGGGTCCGGCCAAGAAGGTGTTTCATAAAAACTTGAGATAGATAAAAAATCCAAATTATTTTCGCTTAAATGAGATTTTGCAATTTCTATATTTTTTTTTCTATCACCCAAATTAGAGCCAATACCTAAGTAAACAATTTTAGCTTGATTTTCTGATATATCTTGCCTTTTCACGGTTCCAGTCTCTGCTCTTTTTTGTTGCTCTTTTATCGTATTGCTTCTTTCCTTTAGCAACTGCTAATTCAATTTTGGCCTTTCCTTTTTTAAAATACATTTTTGTTGGAACAATAGTAAAGCCATCTCTTTGCATTTTTCCAATCAATTTGTTTATTTCTCTTTTATTTAGTAGCAACTTTCTTTCATCGGTTGGGTTATGATTGGAATAACTTGCTTGTTTGTAAGGTGAAATATGAGAATTAATTAAAATTATTTCTCCATTTTTTTCAACTGCATAAGAGTCTGCTATATTAACTTTTCCATCTCTTACTGATTTAATTTCAGAACCTTTAAGAACAATTCCTGCTTCTAAAATATCCTCAAAAAAATAATTAAAACTAGCTTTCCTATTTAAACAAATTATTTTTAAACCAGAATTGGTTTTTTTGTTCATTAAATCAATTTTGCTGACTGAAGAGACTTTTTAACAATTTCCTTAGTTTGTTCGGTAACTTTTACCAGAGGTAATCTAACATCATCTTCGCATAGATTTAATAATTTAGCTGCATATTTTACTGGACTAGGATTACTTTCAACAAACATTGAATGATGAATTGGCTGTAAAATTTTATCTAATTTTTCAGCTTCACCAATATCATTTTCAGATTTAGAAAATTTTTGAAAATCTGAACAAAGTTTTGGTGCTATGTTTGCTGTTACACTTATTGCACCTACTCCACCTCTTTTATTAAATTCTAGCGCATTGTCATCATTACCAGTCAATTGAACAAATTCTTTACCCATTTTTGATAACTGTTGATCAACCCTATCCAAATCTCCAGTGGCATCTTTTACACCAACTATATTTTTTAACTCGAACAGTCTTGCCATTGTATCAACATTCATATCAATAACTGATCTACCTGGTATATTGTAAATTATTATTGGTATCCCGCATTTGTCATTTATAGCTTTATAATGCTGGTACAAACCTTCTTGAGTAGGTTTATTATAATAAGGTGTTACGATTAGAGCACCATTTGCACCTGCCTTTTCAGCGTGTGAAGTTAAAGAAATAGCTTCCTCAGTAGAATTTGAACCTGTTCCAGCTATAACTGGAATTTTTCCATTACTTTCTTTTATGCAGAGATCAATTACTTTTTGATGTTCATCATGACTTAATGTTGGGGATTCTCCTGTTGTACCAGCAGGTACAAGCCCACTAGTTCCATTTTCAATATGAAAATGTATTAATTTAATATACGCCTCCTCATCTAAGAGATTGTTTTTAAACGGCGTAATTAAAGCAACATTTGATCCTTTGAACATAAATACTTATAACATAGTTTAAAGATTCATATACCAAAAGATTATGATTAAAAAATTATTATTTTTAATAATAACTTCCTTGATTAGCTTTAATTTCAGTTGGGCACAGATTGTTCCTTTAAAAAAACCATCGCTAACCTCTGAAGAATTGAACAAAAAAATAATATTAAATACAATCAAACCTCTAAAAAAACCGTCAAAAGTTAAAGTTGAGAAAAAGGTAACTAAAAAAGAAACTAAACTTAGTTTTCTTTTACCTAAAAAAAAGCCAGTTATAAGCGGGTTAATCAATTCAGGAACAGTAAAAATTTCTAAATTTTATAATAAAAAAGATTTTGGGATTGCAAAAAAAGCTATTGGCGAAATGCAAAAAGGTCAGTGGAATTCTGCAATTAAAATATCAAAAAAAGCTAAAGATAGATCGATATATAACTTTATAAAGTGGAGACATTTATTAACAACAGGAAATCAAGAGTCTTTTTTTGATTACCAAGTCTTTATCAATGAAAATTCAGATTATCCTAGAATGGATAGATTAAGATATTTGGCTGAGCATAAACTTTCAACCGAAAAAGTTTCTCCTAGAAAAATAATCAATTGGTTTTCAAAAAATGAGCCCTTAAGCGGATATGGTAAGATGATTTTAGGTGAAAGTCATATATTGTCAGGTGATAAAGAAAAAGGAATTGGTCTAATTAAAAATGGATGGATTTCTGCAGATTTATCAAAAAGTGAATTAAAGTTTTTCAGAAAAAAATATAAAAAGTATCTTGATGCAAATGACTATATTAAAAGAGCTGATCATCTAGCATGGAATAGTGATCATTGGGATTTAAAAAGATTGATCAGATATTTACCTAAAGACTATGAACTGCTCTATACAGCAAGACATATTTTGATGACCAAGGGATATGGTGTAGATCAAGCAATCAAAAATGTTCCAAATAAATTTAAAAACGATGCTGGATTAAACTATGATCGATTAAAGTGGAGAAGAAAAAAAGGACGATTGGAGTCTTCTACTGAAATTTTGCTCAAAATAAGAAATGATAAAGATTATTTAGTTAGACCTGAAAAATGGTGGAAAGAGAGAGAAATCATATCTCGAAAGTTAATTTATAAAAAACAATATGAACTAGCTTATAAAATTAGTAGCAATCATGGAATGTCTGAAGGGTCTGAATTTGCAGAAGCAGAATGGATGAGTGGTTGGATAGCACTAAGTTTTTTAAATGATCCACTTCTTGCAAAAGACCATTTTAAAAGCTTTTTTAATAATGTTAATTATCCAATAAGTGTTTCTAGGGGTGCATACTGGTTAGGTAGAACATATGAAAGACTAAAAGATAAAGATCAATCGGAAAAATGGTATAATGAGGCTACAAAATATTTAACTACATATTACGGACAACTAGCATTTTTAAAAATTAATCCTACTGGAAAATTTGAACTTGATAAAACAATGGTAGTTGAAGATGAATATAGAAAAGCTTTTTTTAATAAAGAATTAGTAAAAATCACACATCTTTTACATGAGTTAAATAAAGACAAATATACAAAATTCATTTTAAGACATCTTGCTAATGATAATGTTCTAGCAGGTAGTGAACTTTTAGCCGCTGAGCTTGCTACCAGTATCAATAGATATGATTTTGCAATACAAGTATCAAAAATTGCTTCTTATCAAAAAAGATTTCATAATAAATACAATTATCCATTAATAAGTACACCTAAATACATTGATGGAAGAAAAATTCCTGAAAGTGCATTAATTTTATCTATTATAAGACAAGAAAGTGAATTCGATTTAAAAGCAAATAGTCATGCAGGTGCAAAAGGTTTAATGCAATTAATGCCGTACACTGCAAAATTAGTTGCTAAACAAGCAAAGCTTCCTTATGAAAGATCTCGATTAACAACCGATCCAGAGTATAACATCAATTTAGGATCTTATTATATCGCAGGTTTGATCCAGCAATATGATGGTGCTTACCCATTTGCAATAGCTGCATACAATGCTGGTCCAAATAGAGTCAAATATTGGAAAAAATTAAATAAGGATCCACAAAAAAAACAGATAAATTATGTTGATTGGGTTGAGCTAATTAATTTTAGAGAAACTAGAAACTATGTTCAGCGTGTATTGGAAAATTATAATGTGTACAGATATGTACTTGAACAAAATCCAATAGTAATGAAAGATTTTTTTAAAGATCAGCCTTTATATTAGTGGCGGAGAGAGAGGGATTCGAACCCTCGGTACAAGTTTCCTCGCACGGTCATTTAGCAAACGACTGGTTTCAGCCTCTCACCCATCTCTCCGTATGACATTGTGTAATAAGTGATTTTATTGAAAATTCAATATTTATAAAGTAATTATTCAATTATTATGGGAAATAAATACTCAGTATTTTCATTAATCAAAAACGCTCTTTCATATCATGAGAATTGGCAAAGAGCATGGAAAGACCCTGCTCCAAAAAAAGAGTATGATGCTGTTATAGTTGGTGGAGGTGGTCACGGTCTAGCAACAGCATACTATTTAGCAAAAAAACACAATATGAAAAATATTGCCGTTGTTGAAAAAGGATGGATTGGTGGAGGAAACACTGGTCGTAACACTACAATTATTAGATCTAATTATTTATGGGACGCTAGTGCTGGACTTTATGATCACGCGTTAAAAATTTGGGAAGGATTATCTCAAGAGTTAAACTACAATGTAATGTTTAGTCAAAGAGGTGTAATGAATCTTGCTCATAATTTGCAAGATGTAAGAGATTTAAAAAGAAGAACACATGCAAATAGACTAAATGGAATTGATGCCGTTTATTTGAGTACAGAAGAAGTTAAAAAGTTTTGTCCAATTATAAATACATCTCAAGATATAAGATATCCTGTACTTGGTGGTACATTACAAAGAAGAGCTGGTACAGCAAGACATGATGCTGTTGCCTGGGGTTATGCTAGAGGTGCAGATGAAATGGGTGTTGATATAATTCAAAATTGTGAAGTTAAAGGTATAAAAAGAAATGGTGATAGTGTTGAAGGTCTAGAAACAACAAAAGGATTTATTAAAACAAAAAAAATTGGAGTTGTGGCAGCTGGACACTCAAGTGTGATCGCTAATATGGCTGGAATAAGACTTCCTCTAGAAAGCAAACCACTTCAAGCACTAGTATCAGAACCGGTGAAACCAATTATTGATACAGTTGTTATGTCAAACGCTGTACACGCTTATGTAAGTCAATCTGATAAAGGTGAATTAGTTATTGGTGCTGGAACAGATGATTATGTTTCATATACTCAAAAAGGAAGTCATCAAATAGTTGAAGGTACTTTAAATGCTATTTTAGAATTGTATCCAATTTTTAGTCGTATGAGAATGTTAAGACAATGGGGAGGAATTGTGGATATATGTCCTGATGCAAGTCCAATATTAAGTAAAACTTCTATCAAAGGACTTTACTTTAATTGTGGTTGGGGCACAGGAGGCTTTAAAGCTACACCTGGATCAGGAGATTTGTTTGCACACACAATTGCTAATGATGAGCCACATAAACTTAATGCAGCATTCAATTTAAATAGATTTGTAAGTGGAGACCTTGTTGATGAACATGGTGCTGCAGCAGTTGCTCACTAATGTTTGTTATTAATTGTCCATATTGTGGTGAGAGAGATCAGCAAGAATTTAAAGCTGGTGGTGAAGCTCATATTGAAAGACCAAAACAACCGACAGAACTTAGTGATGATGAATGGGCAGAATATTTATTTATGAGAAAAAATATCAAAGGTATTCAATATGAAAGATGGAACCATGCTCATGGTTGTCGTAAATGGTTTAATATGATTAGAGACACTTCGAATGATGAGATTAAAGCAATCTATAAAATGGGAGAAAAACCTCCTTCGATATAAAACAAATGTCAGAAAATTTAAGAGTTAAATCTAGTCAATATATTGATGAAACAACAAGAGTTTCGTTTAAATTTAATGGTACAACTTATTACGGATTTAAAGGAGACACACTTGCTTCTGCTTTATTAGCAAATAATGTTCATTTAGTAGGTAGGAGTTTTAAATACCATAGACCAAGAGGTATAATGACGTCAGGTTCTGAGGAGCCTAATGCAATTGTTCAAATTAATCCCAATACTAATAGAACCGAACCAAATGTTAGGGCAACTGAAGTTGAAATATATGAAGGAATGGAGGCATCAAGTCAAAATTGCTGGCCAAGTGTAAACTTTGATATTGGTGGAATAAATAATTTTTTATCACCCCTACTTCCTGCAGGATTTTATTACAAAACATTTATGTGGCCCGCAAGCTTCTGGGAAAAATATGAATACTTTATAAGACACTCAGCAGGACTGGGGAAATCACCAACATCAAACGATCCTGACATTTACGATCACAGAAATATTCATTGTGACGTTCTTGTAGTTGGCGCAGGTATATCTGGAATTCTAGCAGCTAAAAATGCTGCAAAGAATAACTACAAAACTTTACTTTTAGATGAAAAAAATGAATTAGGAGGATCAACTATTTATGAAAACAATGAAAGTAATAAAATTGATAACAAAATTTCATCTGAATGGTTAAAAAAAGAAATTGAAGAACTTAAAAATATTAAAAATTTAGAAATAAAAACTAGAACAAGTGTTGCTGCGTACCATCAATATAATTATTTGCTAGCAAGAGAGAACTTAACAGATCATTTAGAAAAAAAAGATAAGATAAATAAAATTAGACAAAGGTTGCTTAAAATAAGAGCAAAGAGGGTAATTTTGGCAACAGGTGCTTTGGAAAGACCGATGGTATTTAATAATAATGATAGACCTGGAATAATGCTTTCTTCTGCAATTAAAAAATATAGTGATTTTTATGGTGTAGCCTGTGGTAGGAAGATTATATTTTTTACAAATAATGACAGTGCATATGAAAGTGCACTTTCATTAAACGATAAAGGTATAAAAGTTGAAGCAGTAGTTGATATTAGAAAGCAATCTGAAACAAATTTAGAAAAAAGAGTTATTGATGCAGGTATAAAAATATACTGGGAACATACAGTTGTTAATACCTCTGGTTATAAAAGATTAAACAATGTCTCAATAATGAAACTATCAAATGATGGAACTTCAGTAACTGGAAATAAAATTTCTATTTCATGTGATTGTTTAGGGGTTGCTGGTGGATGGACTCCAGCTGTTCACCTATATACTCAGTCAGGTAGCAAACTTGCTTTTGATGAGGATAAAAAAATATTTATTCCAAATAAAAATAATTCAGATCAAATAAGTGTTGGATCTTGTTGTGGTGATTTTAAACTTGATGAAATACTTAAAAACTTAAATGAAAAACTAAAAGATTTTTTAGATATAAATAAAACAGATTTTGAAAATATTACTGTTAAAAACGACGAAGAGATTTCAAAAAGAAACATATGGTTATTACCTTCTGATAAAGCTTTAGGTAAAACTAAGCCTTTTGTGGATTATCAAAATGATGCGACTGCAAAGGATATAAAATTAGCACTAAGAGAAGGTTTTAGATCTATTGAACATGTCAAAAGATATACAACAACTGGGATGGGAACTGATCAAGGAAAATTAGGAAATATGCATGCATTGGGAATAATAGCAGATACAGCAGGTGTTAAGATGGGAGAACTTGGAACGACTACTTTTAGACCTCCTTATACTCCTTTAACATTTGGAACAATTGTAGGACGTAATGTTGGTAAGTTTTTTGATATTTTTAGAAGAACACCTATGAATGATTGGCATGTTGAACAAAAAGCAGAATTTGAAAATGTTGGTCAATGGAAAAGAGCTTGGTACTACCCTATCGATGGTGAAACTATGCACCAAGCAGTTCAAAGAGAAAGCAAAGCTGCAAGAGAAAGTTCAGGAATATTAGATGCGTCCACACTTGGTAAGATTGATATACAAGGAAGTGATGCCTCAGAGTTTTTAAATAGAGTTTATACAAATGCATGGTCAAAACTTGGCATTGGCAAATGTAGATATGGTTTAATGTTAAATGAAGATGGTATGGTATATGACGATGGTGTTACTACAAGATTAGGTGAAAATCACTATCTAATGACAACAACAACTGGAGGTGCAGCAAATGTTCTTGGAAAATTAGAGGATTACCTTCAAACTGAATGGCCAGAATTAGATGTATATTTAACTTCAGTTACAGATCAATTTGCTACAGCAAGTTTGTGTGGCCCAAATAGTAAAAAAATTCTTAAAAAAATTATTCCTGATTTAGATTTGTCTGATGAAAATTTTCCACACATGTCTTTTAAAGAAGCAAAAATCGGAAGTATTGTTTGTAGAATTATGAGAATAAGTTTCACAGGTGAACAAAGTTTTGAAATTAACGTGCAAGCAAGTTATGGAAAAGCTCTATGGGAGAAATGTATAGAGGCTGGTAGAGAATTTAATATTACTCCTTATGGTACAGAAACGATGCACTTATTAAGAGCTGAAAAAGGTTTTATTATTGTTGGCCAAGATACAGATGGAACAATGACACCAATAGATTTACAGATGGATTGGATTGTTAGTAAAAAGAAATATGATTTTATTGGTAAAAGATCTCTATACAGATCCGATACTATGAGAGAAGACAGAAAACAATTGGTGGGATTATTAACAGATGACCCTAAAGTTGTATTAGAGGAAGGGGCACAAATTGTTTCTGAACTAAATAAAAATCCTGTTGAAATGCTTGGTCATGTTACATCAAGTTACTTTAGTCCAAATTTAAATAAATCTATAGCCCTAGCCGTTGTCAGAGGTGGCAAAGATATGATGGGTAAAAAACTATTTATTCCTATGGAAGATAAAACAATTAATGTAACTGTTTCAAATCCAGTATTTTTTGATCAAACTAATGAAAGGTTAAATGCTTAGTTATAATCAAGTAACAAATAGTGAAATTAATAAAAACGGTGTTTCTATAAAAGAAATTGCACCAATAATGAAATTAAATTTAAGAGGCAAAACAAGAGAATTTTTTACAAATGTAGGAAAAAATTTAAATATGATTTTGCCAACAGAAGCAAATACATCTTCATCTAGTGATAAACTTACTGCGATATGGTTAAGTCCAGATGAATGGATGATTGTATCAAATGAGACTAATAGTAAAGAAACTAATACGTACGAATTAAATGATATATTATTTAACAATATTTCAAAAACATCATTAGGAGCAGTAACCGATGTAACTGACCAATTTGTTCAATTAGAAATAAAAGGTGATAAAATATATGAACTTTTTTCTTCAGGATGTCCTTTTAATTTTAATTTATTTCGTGAAAAAAAAGGGTCAACAACTCAAACTTTGCTAAATCATATAGACGTTATTATTCACAATAAAGACAAAGATTATGTTAATTTATTTGTTAGAAGATCATTTGCCAAACACCTTTGGGAATGGATGGAAGATAGCTCTTCAAGATTATAAAAATTAATTTTTACGCCTATAATCCCACGGCATTTCAAATTTACCTTGCCAAATCCCTAATTTTTTATTTTTGGCATTAATCTCATCAGAAACATATTTTTTAGAATACTTTCTATATGCTACTGCATAACCATTTGAAACCATCCAAGAATTTAAATTTATATTTCTTTTAAAACACTCACCTATTAACCTTTTATACCTATCAACATCCAAAATATTACAATTTAATTTTTGTTTATTAATCTTTTTAATTAACTTTTGAGTAGATAATTCTCCACACATATAATCTTTAGTAAAAGACATAAAAGATATTGTTAAATAAGTTTTTTTACATTTTTGTTTTTTTTCAGGTGCATCAATACCGTGTAATCTAATTTTTTTTGAATTGATCTTAATTGTATCTCCATCAACAACTTTAGCAAAACCTGATATTTTATTTATATTTTCAGATCTTACATCGTTATATGTAAGTATAAAAAATATAGATGAAATAATTATCAAAATTATCAATTTCTTTTTTGTATAAAACATTAACCAGTAGTTAATTTATTGTTAATATAATATTTAACATAAAAGAATAGTAAGATTGATATTAACCATTGCAATATTGCCCAGATATAAAAGAAAGTTTTAAAGTCTGCATCAATAGAATGTGCTATATAATAAGATAAAAATGGAACCAAAACGTTCCTTAATATATTGTTAATCATTGCTTTCTCAGATTTTTTTAAAGCCATAAAAAAACCATTTGATAGAAAAAAAATTGGGTATGCTGGTAAGATAAATGCAGAAATTTTTAAATACATTGACCCAAATTCAATAACTTCCGTGTTAGATGAGAAAAATTTTGGCATTAAATCTGCCGTTATAAATACTAAAACTCCAGACGCTAACATTATTATCAAGCCGTATTTGACTGATGTAAAATAAGATTGTTTTACTCTATCATAATATTTCGCACCTATATTCTGTGCAATAATTGATATTATCGCTGTATTTATCCCCAATACAGGCAGTAAGACAACCTGCTCTATCCTTGTTGCTGCTCCATAACCAGCTACAGCATATTCTCCTGTAAACGCAACATAAGTAAATACGATTGTCGCAGCAATTGAGTACCCAAGAATAGCTATTGTGATTGGCATTGATTGGAAGAAAATGTTTTTAATATAGAAAAATTTAATCTTAAAATTTTGAATAGTAATCTCTTTAATACGTTTATTTTTTAACAATTTAATTAAAACGATTATTAGAGAAAGAAATTGGGCAATCAAAGTTGCATAACCTATGCCCGCAACACCAAAAGCTGGGATAAATAAAAATCCGAATATAAATATTGGATTTAATAAAATGTTTAAAAAAAAAGATAATATAAGAGCATTTCTATATGTAACTGTATCTCCCTCAGCATGAAGAAATGAATTTAAAGCAACAACCAGAATAAAGAGAATAGTTCCATAAAATATTACATTAGTATACTCAAGGCCAAGAGTAATTACCTCTCTTGATGAATTCATAGTTAAAAATAATTTTTCAGAAAAACTAAATCCAATTATTGATACAATTATTGAAATTATTACTGAATAAAGAATGATATTTGTAAAATAACCTAATACATTTTTTTCATTTTTTTCCCCAATACTACTACCAATTAATGAAGTCCCAGCAACAGTTACACCAATAGACGTGGCAATAATTAGAAAGTAGATTGGAAAGGATTTACTTAATGCAGATAAAGCTTCAGGCGAAATTTTCCCAGCATAAAAAGTATCAACTAAAGTGTATAATGTTTGAAATAATGTCCCAACACTTGCTGGTATTGCAAGTTTTTTTATAAGTTGAGAGACGTCATCTTTTAATAAATTCATTTCTTTAAACTAAAAATATTTTAATATTCTTTTTGAAAGATATGACTTTTTCCAGTTTTTTTAGCAAGGTTAATTTGTTTTTGTCTCATTCTAAATCTTGATTTTTGATCATTAGTTAAATTATCGTGACAATTTGGACAAGAAACACCTTCTTCATATTTTTTAGATTTTTTATCTTTTGGAGAAATAGGTTTTCTGCAACCACTACACATTGAGTAAGAGCCTATTTTCAAACCATGCTTTAAACTAATTCTGTTATCAAATACGAAGCACTCACCTTTCCATAAACTTTTTTTTGGGTCTGTTTTTTTTAAATAGTTTAAAATCCCACCCTTTAATTGGTAGACATTATTGTAGCCTTTATTTTCCAAAAAAACTGACGCTTTTTCACACCTAATACCTCCAGTACAAAACATAGCAATGGGTTGATTTTTTTTTAATTTTTTAAGATATTTTGGAAAATCACGAAAATTATCTACATCTGGATTAATTGAACCTTTAAAAGTTCCAACTTTATATTCAAAAGGTTTTCTTGCATCAATTAAGACTGTTTTTTTGTCTTTTATTAATGAGTTCCACTTTTGAGGGTTAAGATGACTATCTTTTTTTTTAATTCTCTTTTTTAAACTTAAATTCATTGGAACCACTTCTTTTTTAATTTTTACTTTTGGTTTATGAAATGGCTGAAAAGAGCTTTTTGAAATATTAATGCTATCAAATTTTTCAAATTTAAATAAATTGTGTAAAAAATTTTTGATCAATTTAATATCTTTGTTTTTTCCAGAAATTGTTCCATTCAAACCTTCATTTGAAATAATAATTGTTCCACGTATGTTTTTGTTTAATAATTGATTAAGAAGTTTTTTTTGATTTTTCTTTAAATAAGAAATTTTAATAAATTTATAGAATCCAAAAACATCAAACATTATAATTTTCTACAAACAGTCATACCATCACCTAATGGGACTATAATTTTTTCAACTCTTTTATCTTTAGAAACATAATTATTAAAATCTTTTATAGTTAAAGTGATTTTATCATCACAATTGTCATCAACAATTTGACCATACCATAGAACATTATCAATTATTATTAAGCCATTTTTCTTTAATAATATTAAAGATTTTTCATAATATTCTTTATAATTTTTTTTATCAGCATCAATAAAAATTAAATCAAAATCATTTTCTTTTAATTCATTTAAACTTTCTAAAGCAGGTTTAATTATTGTTTGAATTTTATGACTTTGTTTTGCTTTTTCAAAAAATTTTATTGCAGTTTCGTTGGTTTTTTGATTTTTGTCTAAAGCAATAATTTTACCATCTTCTGGTAAAGCAAGAGACATTGACAAAGTACTTAAGCCAGTAAAAGTTCCGATCTCTAGTATTTTTTTAACATTAGATGTTTTTACTATTAAGTGTAAAAATTGAGATTGTGAGATAGATATTTGCATCCTTTTAATATCTCCTAGAGACTCATTATGAGAAATAATCTCTTTTTGAACTGGATGAAGATCTAGTCCATTATTTAAAATGTACTCTTGAATTTTGTTGCTAATTTTTAGGTCTGAACCCATGAACCTAAAGTTTTTTCTTTAAAATCTCATTTACTAACTGAGGGTTAGCTTTACCACCTGAAACTTTCATTACTTGTCCAACAAAGAAGCCAAATAATTTAACTTTACCAGATTTATATTCAGTAGCTTTATCTCTATTGCTATCAATTACTTTATCAATTAAAGCCTCTAAAGCTTTTGGATCGCTTTCTTGTTTTAAACCTTTTTCTTCAACAATTTTTTTAGGATCCTTGTCGCCTTCCATCATTTGTTCAAAAACAGTTTTTGCAATTTTTCCAGAAATTGTTCCATCCTTAATTAAATTAATTAATTTTGACAAATTACCAGCACTAATTGGGCTATCTGTTATTTCTAAATTTTTTTCATTAAGTGCAGCAAATAATTCACCTATGATCCAGTTTGTTGCTAATTTAACGTCAGATTTTTTAACAACATCTTCAAAATAATTTGAGGTTTCTATATCTGAAACCATGATATTTGCTTCATATGGAGTTAATTTAAATTGATCTATAAATCTCTTTTTCTTTTCATCGGGTAGCTCTGGTATTTCCGATTGCAATTGATTTATGAATTCATCAGAAACT
>QCGU01000003.1 GCA_003278165.1 Pelagibacteraceae bacterium AG-390-A02 | reverse complement strand
ATAGCAAAAAACTTACAGTTAGCTTTAATGGTTATTATCTTAATCAGTACTGTTATTGCTGTTGGAATTGAAATTAAAAACATGTTCACTAACCAATCAGTTACGCTAGCAGATTTACTTTTAATGTTTCTATATTTAGAAGTTCTAGCAATGGTAAGAGTTTTTTGGAGCCAACAATCTATAAGTATTACCCTTCCACTTCTTATTGCAATAACTGCTCTTGCACGATTTATTATTTTGCAAGGTAAAGAAATGGACCCTACTGCACTTGTTTATGAAGCAGTTGCAATTTTGTTAATTGCTGGAGCAATTGTTGTTTTAAGATTAAGACATAGTGACAAATTGGGTCTTAAGAAAAAAAAATCAAAATAATTTTAAATGATATTTGAAGCTTCAAGGGCTAAGGCCTTAAATCAATTAAATAAATTTGTTGAGAATAATCTTGGAGAGTATTCAAAATTAAGAAATTTTGATTTTGGACCTGAAAACAGAACTAATATATCTTGCTTATCACCATACATAACTCATGGGATAATTAATGAACAAGAAATCATTCAGAAAACTCTAAGTAAATTTTCTTTTTCAAAAAATGAAAAATTCATTCAAGAAGTTCTATGGCGAACTTATTGGAAAGGTTGGTTAGAATTAAGACCAAATGTTTGGACAGACTATCTTGCTGAATTAAATCAAATAAAAAATGAATTTCAAAATAATCAAGACTATCTTTCTGCAATTGATGGGAAAACAGACATTGAATGCTTTAATGCTTGGGTTAATGAACTAAAAGATAACAATTATTTGCATAATCACACAAGAATGTGGTTTGCTAGCATTTGGATTTTTACTCTAGAATTGCCTTGGCAATTAGGTGCAGAACTTTTCATGCAACATCTTTATGATGGAGATGCTGCATCAAATACTCTTGGATGGCGATGGGTTGCAGGTATTCAAACTCAAGGTAAGCATTATCTTGCTAGTGAATGGAATATTAAAAAATTCACTAACAATAGATTTCAAAATATAAAATTAAATGAAAATGCTCCTCCAAAAATATCTGAAAAATCTTACCAAATAATTAAACAGGATTTCAATAACCCACAAAATATTGAGAGTAAGAATCTTTTAATTTTTGAAAATAATCTCTCGTTTGAAATCACTGACTTTAAGGAAAAAAACTTTAAGAAAATTTACTTAGTTTCTAACAAAAATGAAAATAGAACAATAAAACTCAGTGAAAAATTATTTAAATTTAAAACTCATTTAATAAAAGACCAAGAACAAAGATTAAAAAATCAATCTATTGATTGTCAAATTATAGATATAAGTGAATTAACAAATATTGAAAATTATTACAGTTTGTATCCAACTGTAGGTGAAAATTTAGATTTTTTAATTTCTAATAATTTAAAGATAGATTTTTTATATAGAAATCTTGATCAATTAGCTTGGCAATACTGCAATAAAGGTTTTTTTAATTTTAAAAATTATATTCCAAAAATAGTTTCAAGCTTGAACTAAAACCAACGAATCATACCTATAATTCCGGCTGTTGCATAAAAAAATTGTAAAAATAAAATTCCTTTATGTCCACCCCTATAAGCCCAAATTCCAATTAAAATAGCTGACAAAAGTAATAAGCAAAAACCAAAAAATTCTATTCCTATATTTAAAGCGACAAACAAAGAATACAATATTGCAGTTATAACCCCTGTCCATTCAAAAATTTTATTATTCATAAAAGTTTTTTAAAATTATCATAAAGGATTGTAGAATAGTTATTCATATCTTTAATGTTATCTTTTGCTGATTGATTAAATTTTTCTAATGCACTATTACCAAGCTGATCCTCCAAAGCTTTTTTATATTCTGGAACACACCCCCACTCACTGACCGTAGTATCTTTTATTTCTATATGAAATTGAATTCCATATGCATGGTTTTGATATTTAAAAATTTGATACTTAGTGATTGGGGAAGAGGCTAATAAAGTTACATCTTTATTATTTTCAATATCTTGAACCTCATAAGAATGCCATTGTAAACTTTTAATCGTGTTAGGAAATTTTGAAAATAATTTATCTTCATCTTTTTTATTAGAGAAATTAATATCCATAATCCCTATTTCTGCTGGTTTAGATTTAACCACTTTTCCACCAATTACCTCTCCTAAAAGCTGACAACCTAAACAAAAACCTAAATAGGGTTTTTTTAAATTCATAACAAATTCTTTAATTTTTTTCTTTTCCTCTATTAACCAAGGATATTCTTGCTCCATATAGGTATCCATTGGTCCTCCCATGCAAAACATTCCATCAAATTTACTTAAATCCTCTGGTATTTTTTCACCTTCGTCTAATTCAATAGTCGTAAGTTTAAATCCATCAGCCAACATTAAATCTTTAATGTAACCTGGATCTTCTATTTTTATATGTTGGAGTACTATTATGTTCACTAATTTAAGCTTAACTTAGAATAGTTCTTTGAACAATTTAAATATTACTATCTTGCAAGCTTTATAAAGATATCACCCATCCCGGTTTTTAAATTTTCTAAAGGGGTATTATTTCGTAATTCACAAAATCTTCCTGTTACTTGATGGCTATTAACAAAGTCTATATCATTTTTTTTACAATTTTCTCCTTCGTGTAATAAGCCTATTACTAGTTTATCATTAAGACTATAAACTTGGTCATCGTTAATGTTTTCACCATCACAAAAATAATTCTTATTAACTCTATTTGGAAAATCTTTTTTATTGCAAGGATTTCTAATTGTGAAAACATAAAATTCTTTTAAACCATCCAAAAATTTATGTTTCATCTTTTCAACTTCTGAATATTTCATAATATCACATGAACAGGGAATGCAACACTTATAGTAGCTGCCACAAATTTTTTCTCCAGTCTTACTTTCTTTTGCATATATGAAATCTGGTTCAGCATTAGGGTCAATTAACGATCCGGAAACAGCGCAATATAATTTATTAAATTCTTTGAAATCTTTGTAAGTTATTTCTTTATCAATTATATATTTAAAAAACATCGGTCCACCTGCATTTCTATTTTGATCAGGAAATATTCTAGACCAGTCAGCTATTAACTCTTTATGATAATTTTTTTCCTCTGATATTGAGTCAAATTGAATTAATACAAAAAAGATTACTAAAAATTTTAATAAATTTCCTTTCATTTTTGATTTACAATAATAGTTTGATTTAATGAGTTTATTTTAATTATATCTTTACTTCCATTAGTCCATTTTACTTCTACTCTAAAATCTTTTTCATTTTTTCTAATTCCATAATGTGCCACAGGCTCCATTTGACACAAATAACCTGAACCAGAATCTATAGTTTTTGAATGTTTTCTTTGATTAGAAAGTAATGTTACTGTTGCACCTCTTGCTGGAGCACCAAATTTGTTAATGGGTTTAATTCTTAAATATTTAGTTTGTTTGTCGATTTTTGCTTTGTATAAAGTTAATGGTTGCTCTTTACTTTCACCACGCGAAACTAATAATTCTAAAATACCATCATTATCAATGTCAGCAACTGCAGCTCCCGTACCGTATCCATCAGCTTCTAAACCAGTCTCTAATTTTATTTCCTCAAATTTTCCATTCTCTCTAATTTTAAATAGCTTATTCGGCTCAGCTATATTGTTCATAAAAACTTCATCGTAACCGTCATTATCAAAGTCTGCAGATATTATCGTCCGAATTCTAGAAGGTTTATCAAACTTACTATTTCCTATATCTTTAAACTGATTATCTTTTAAAACATAAGCTCTATGATAACCCTGCCAATTTCCACTTATTATATCTAATCTTCCTCGATAAAGTATGTCTGAAAGTGCAGTTCCTCTACCGTTCTGGATCACATCATCTACACGGTAATTAAACGCTAAATCCTCAAAGACTCCATTGTTATTTTTTAAAAGAAAATTTGCTCCTCTTTCATTTGCTGCAAAAATGTCAGATCTGTCGGTTAAAATATGACCTGAAACAACCGCCCTTCCACCTGTAACCTTATCTAAATTTAAATTAACTGATTTGTCTTTAATCTTTTTGTTTTCAATTTCATAAAACCTTGTTGGGCCCCCATAATTTGATACGTAAATACCATATTTGCCATCGCCTTTCCTATCCACACAAGCGACTGATCTGCCTGCTGTTAAATTTAAATCCTCTTTGTTTTTTTTAATTTCAAACATATCTAAAAACTTACTTTCAACTAAATCTATAAGTCTATCAGAATGTTTTTTTGTTCCACTATAAGTATCTGTATTAAGAAAATATATTTCTTCATATCCATCTCTATCAACATCACATGCAGCAACGCCAATTGTTTTTCTAGATTCATCTAAAAATATATTTTGATTAGCAATATTAATTAATTTTCCATTTTCATATGAGAGTGCTAAATTTGGATAACCAAATCCCGTAACTATAAATTCATACTTTCCATTTTGATCTATATCGGCGACAGAAATACCGTAGCTAAGTCTTTTTGGATTATCTGAAATTTTAGCGGTTATATCCTCAAAAAAATCAGCATTAACAATGTTTGGTATTATTAAAACTGATAAAAATATTATTTTTTTAAAAAAATTATATAACTCAGTTTTCATTTTTATTTCTCTTATATTTTTTCATCCAATCATTAAATACCCTTATTGCATCACTCATATCTTTTGTTTTGTTTGGATGATTTTTGGCTCTGCCTAACATAGTTGAAACTACATTCACTTGATATTTGGCAGATCTATTTTTAATTGCATTAATAGTAAATAATGCTTTTTCTTTATTTTTAAATCCTAATCCATATGTTGTAGTTTTAGGATTATAATCTGAGTATAAAGATAGGTTAATTGGTTTAATTTTTTTTCCTAATGGCATCTTGTCAATTATTTGAAAAACTAACTTATGGTTTATATCATTCATTACTTTTTTTATTTTTCCGTCAAAACCAATAAGATTTACTGAAAAAGTTTTGTTTTTATTTGTCTTACAAATTAATTTTACATATCTTTTGTGGAATTGCTTAATGTTGCTTTGATATATTTTTTTTACTTTTTGATATGATTTATCCTTAAAATTTGGTGTAATTACTAATAAAATTCTACTTTTCCATTTATATTTTTCTAAATTCATACTTAAATTTTTTTATTAGAGCACCTTTTTGAGCAGTATTTAACTCTGTCCCAGTTAAGCTTCCATTTTTTCCTCCATTTAAATGGTCTGTTGCAAACTAAACAAATTTTGGATGGCAGATTTCCCTTTTTCACTACGCAGTATTTTGTTTAATAAATTTTTCGGCTTCAGTTAAAATTAATTTTTTTCTATCTGGTTTCATTTTATCAAATATTCTTACCATCATTGATAAACGGGGATTTTTTATAAAAAATTTTCTATTTCTATCTATAAATCTCCAATAAAGTCCATCCATTATGTTGCACCACTCACCCTTTTTAAAATCCATCATTTTCATAAAGTATGCAGATCCGGAAATATAAGGTTTGGTTGCAAAAATTCCTCCATCACTAAATAATCCCATTCCATATACATTGGGAACCATTACCCAATCTGAGGAGTCTACGAACATCTCCATAAACCATTTATAAACAATTGTTGGCTTGATTTCACAAAGGTTCATAATGTTTGATAAGATCATTAACCTTTCAATGTGATGTGACCAACCATGATCAACTACATTTTTAATTGCATAATCTAAAGGTGGAAGACCAGTTGTGCCATCGTACCAAGAACTTTTCATTTTTCTATTTTGTTTAAAAAAATTTCCAGTTTCCATTTCGTGGGAATAAGACTGATAAATTCCACGCATAAATTCTCTCCAACCAATCACTTGACGGATGTAGCCCTCTAAAGAATTCATTCTAATTTTATATTTCTTGTGAAATTCTAAAACTTTTTGGATAACAAATTCAGGTGTAATTAAACCTAAATTTATATAAGGACTTAATGCACTATGAAATAGGATATTATCTTTTTGATCAACTGCATCCTCATAATCACCAAATAAATTTGATTTTTCTTTTATAAAAAAATTTAAAAGTTTGACAACGTCATCGTATTCTGTTGCGAACCAAAAATTGTCTGTACTTCCAGGATGATTTTTAAATTCTTTTTCAATAATAGGCTTTAGTTTTTTTGTGTGGGTTGTTTCATTAATTTTTGGGAATTTAGGAATTGAAATATTTTTTGGTAGTTTGTTTCTATTATCTTCATCGAAACTCCATTTACCTCCAATAGGATTACCATCTGAGCCCATCAGTATTCCAGATTTTTTTCTAACTTCTTTGTAAAAAGTTGCCATGAATGGTTTTTTTGATTTTGATAAATAATTTTTAAATTCTTCTCTAGAATTTAAAAACATGGGAGTTTGAACAATATTCCAATTTATTTTTTCTTTTTTTAGAAATTGTGAAATCTTTTTTTCAAAAAATTTATCCTCTACTTCAAAACTTGAAATTTCTTTTATTTTTTTTTGTGCGATTATTTTTTTTAGTTTTTTTAAGTAATCATCACTAAATTCTTTATCTTCGATTTTTAGGTAATCTAATTTAAATTTATTTTTTCTTAACCCATCTGCATAAGAACGCATTGAAGATAAAAATAATAAAATTTTTTGTTTATGATGCTTTTCATATGTGCATAAACCCTTATCTTCAGCCATAAAGAATAGGTGGTCTTTTTTGAAGCGGTCTAGGTATTTTGTTGGAAATAATTGATTACCAAGTATAAAAAATAACTTCATAGTTAAATATAACTAATTAAATTTTTTATGTCAGAAAAATATGTAATTTTTGGTGCGACAGGTTCTATTGGATCAAGTTTAGCAGAACAATTAAAAAACTCTGGAAACGATATTCATTTAGTTGGTAGAAATGAAAGTGAACTTAGTTCTATCTCTGTAAAACTTGGATGCTCACATACTGTTGCAGATGTTTTAGAGGAAGGATTTATTGAAAAAGTTAAATCAGATATTTCTGAAATTAAAGGGCTAGCTTATTGTGTTGGTTCAATTGATTTAAAACCATTAAGAATGGTAAATGAACAAGACTTTCAAAAATGCATGAAACTTAATCTTTATTCTGCTGTAGAGGCTATTAAAGGATTTCAAGAAAGTTTAAAAAAAAATAAAGGTTCGATAGTATTGTTTTCAACCGTCGCTGCTCAAAGAGGTTTTACCAATCATGCAATCATAGCTTCAGCAAAAGCAGCTGTTGAAGGATTGACGGTTTCTCTTGCAGCAGAATTTGCTCCAAACATACGAGTAAATTGTGTGGCACCGAGTTTAACTAAATCTAAAATAGCAGAACCAATGTTAAAAAATACTGCTATAGCTGAAGGTATTGCAAAAGCACATCCTCTAAAAAGATTGGGCGAAGGTAAAGATTCGGCTGCTCTTGCTAAATTCTTACTAACAGAAGATAGTTCTTGGGTGACAGGCCAAATAATTGCTGTTGATGGTGGTAGATCTAAACTTTCATAAAGTGATCAAATATTTTTTTTCTATATTTTTCTTTTTTTTATTTTCATCAAAAAGTTTTTCTGAAAATTTTACTTTTAAAAAATTAGTTGATTTAAACGAGCCGTGGGGATCGTCTTTTATAAATAATGAAGAGCTTATTATCACTGAAAAAACTGGAAAAATAAAAATAGCAAATATTATTTCTGAAGAAGTTTATGAAGTTGAACATAACTTAAATTATTTTGTTCACGGACAGGGAGGTTTATTAGATATTATTTACCAAAATAATCACTTATGGATTTCTTATTCAGAAAATCGCGGGGATTGGAAAACTAGTACCTCGATTGCAAAAGCTGAATTAAATAAAAAAAATTTAGATTTTAAAAATATATTTCAAGCTGAACCACCAATAGAATCTGGTTATCATTTCGGTTCAAGATTAGCTATAAAAGATAATTATCTTTTTGCATCTGCTGGAGAGAGAGGTGGAGGCATGATCGCTCAAGATCCAACAAATCATCCTGGGAGTATTATCAGAATTCATTTAGACGGCAGTATACCAAAAGATAATCCTAAGTTTGAAGGTAAATCAGATTGGTTACCAGAAATATATCAAATTGGTGTTCGTAATCCTCAAGGCCTAACCTATTCCTCTTTTGATGGAAAAATTTATGCAAGCAACCATGGTGCAAAAGGTGGTGATTGGTTTGGTGAAATTAAAAAAGGAGAAAATTATGGTTGGAAAATTTTAGGTTGGGGTGGGACAAATTATTCAGGCTCAAAAATTGGACCTAAATGGAAACCAGGTTTTACCAAGGCAATCCAATACTGGGTACCTTCAATAGCTGCAAGCGCAATAACTATTTATAAGGGAAAAGAATTTAATGAGTGGAATGGAGAAGCGCTCATTGCTTCTTTAAAAGATAAATCAATAAGAAAATTAAACTTTCAAAATTTATCTAAGATTAAGGAAACAATTGTTTTTAAAGATAAAATTGGGAGAATAAGAGACATACAAGTTCACCCGGTTAATGGAAAAATATATTTTCTTGCGGGGAATAGCTTATGGCTAATGGAGAAAAAAAATTAATATGAAAGAAAGACCTTATCATCATTTACCTAATGGTACTTTCAGAAATCCTAAAGGATCTCCAGTAATAATATCTAAGTCAGGAAAGTTTTCTTATAGGACTTTCAGTAAATTGAGAAAGAAAGTTGATTTATCTTATCCAAAAGAACATGTTATTGAAAAAGAAAAAGTCTTAGCTGATTTAGAAAAATATAAAGATAATGATTATATAGCTTGGATAGGTCACGCGACATACCTTATAAAATTAGGTGGAACTACAATTATAACAGATCCTGTATTTTCAAAGAACGCTGGACCACTAATCTTTGGTCCAAAAAGATTTACTAATCCTGCAATAAAATTAAACGAGATACCTAAAACCGATATATTTTTACTCACTCATAATCATTACGATCATCAGGACATGTCAACAATTAGAAATTTTCCTTTTAAGAGTGCAAAAGTATTAACACCATTAAACCTTGGTAAATATTTTAAAGGATATAAGGATGTAAATGAAATGGATTGGTATGATAAAATAATTATAAATGAGAATTTAAAAATATCTTTACTTCCTGCAGTTCATTGGTCAAAGAGAAGTTTAACAGACACTAATAAAACTTTGTGGGGTAATTTTCTTTTAGAATATAAAAATAAAAAAATTTTATTCGCATGTGACACTGGATATGGGGAAGTCTACAAAAAACTAGGTGAAAAATATGGTCCTATAGATCTAACAATGATAAATATTGGCGCTTATAATTTTAAACCAATGTTTGATAAAACTATTTATCATACTACACCAGAAGAAGCCCTGAATGTTGCACAAGACCTAAAAAGTAAAAAAGTATTAGGAATGCATTGGGGAACATTTGTATTGTCATTAGAGCCGATTATGGAACCCCCAATTAGATTTAAAGATAGTGCTGAAAAATATGGTTTTAATAAAGAAGATGCAATTATTTTTAAAATTGGAGAAGTTAGTCCTCTAGAAAAAATTCTATAAAGTTAAATACTTAATTGCAAAAAATATAGTCCCTATAGAAGCAATAGTAGAAACAAAAATTGCTTTAATTATATTTTCGGGACTTACATTATAAGCAGCACATAAAACTATAGAAGTAACTCCGCAAGGCGCAACACTCACAAAGAAAGCACCTGGAATTTCAGCTGGCAATCCTGCATTAAAAATCACTAATCCAATTAACAATAAAATTATCGGGGAAATGACTAATTTTAAAACTGAAATAGAAACAGATAATTTATTAATTACATTTTTAGTATAAAAAGAAAGAATTATGCCAATTGCAAACAATCCAACTGGTGAAACACATGCTGCAAGTTTAGACAAAGTGTATTCAATCGGTGTTTGATCAATATTAAAATTTAATAATAAAAATAATAGACCTATAATTATTGAAAGAATAAATGGGTTTAAAAATAAATTTTTAATAAAATTAAATAATTTTACATTTTTTTTTGTAGATAATTCGAGGAAAAAAGCAATTATAGATAATAAAATTATCCCATCCATTAATATAATACTTGCAACTTGTGTAATTACATTTTGTTGAAAATAAATTTCTGTTATTGGCAAAAGCAAAGTCACATGGTTTGATAATGCAACTGTTAAAGCCCAAATTATAGACTCTTGGATTGATCTTTTAAAATATTTTGAAGTAATTAAGTAAGCGATAATTCCACATATCGATTGCATAATTAAATATGAGAAAATTTGTTTAAAATCTACTTGTCCAATTTCATTTTGTGCTATTAGCTTTATTATCAGTGCTGGGACTGCAATATAGAATAAGAAAAGATTTAAAATTTTAGCATGACTAAGGTCTAAGACTTTTAACTTACCAAATACAAACCCTAAAAAGGTAATAAATATAAATGGAGTTAGTCCTAAAAAAATTGTGAACATAAATTATTTAATTGTTATTCTATGCATTATTCTATTTCCCTTAAAGGGTGTTGCCTGATGAAGCATAGATCTGTTATCCCATATAGCCAATTGATTTTTTTCCCAAGGCAATGAAAATTGAAATTTCCTTTTTATTTGATGATTAAATAGAAAATTTTTTAATTTTTCCTGATTTTTTATTTTTGAACTAAAACCAACAAAATGTCCTGGGCTACAATAAATCGAGTAATTTTTACTAATTTTTTTAAATATTTTATGTGAAGATTTAAGTTCTTTAATATTTTTTCCTTTTTCTTTTACTCTTTCTTTTGTTGTAACTGAAATTGGACCCTCAGAGGAATATTTAGCTTTAATATTTTTTAATTTTTTTTTTATTGAACTCGGTAATTCTTTATAAGCAAGATATTGAGAACAAAATTCTGTATTAGCTTTTCCTTTTTTTGGCACAAGTTTAGAAAGCAACATTGTAAATCTTGGTGGTTTTTTTGTGTAAATGGAGTCAGTATGAAATTGCTCACCAAAACTTGGTCCTTTATCAGTTGATTTTCTTTGCACAACAGTAATTTGAGGAAATTTTTTATTTAAACCTTTTAATCTTGGATAGTTGGCTAAATTTCCAAAATATTTCGCAAACTGTATATAAAGTTTAGAGGTTAATTCTTGTTGTTTAAAATACAACATTCCATATTTGTTAAGTGCTTTTTTAATTTGAAAAATATCTTTATTTGTAATTTCTTTTAAATTTACAATTATTTCTGCCCCAATATTTTTTTTATTTGGAATTATTTTTAACATTTTTTAAAAAAAATTTTTTTAGCTGATTAATCGTTTGTTTAGGACTTTCCTCTGGTATGAAATGATCTGAATTAATTTCTGCTCCATAAACTTTTTTGTTTGTGTATTTTTGCCAAATTTTAACTGATTTGAATTGCGTTCCAACAACTCCCTTTTTCCCCCACAATACTTGTATAGGAATGTTTAATTTTTTTTTCCGGTCTTTTTTATCATGCTCTAAATCTATAGTGGCCGCGGCCCTGTAATCTTCACAGGTTGCATAAATTCTTTTTTTTTGTTTAAAGGTTCTTAAATACTCAACCTCAACTTTTCCGACCGCAAGTTTAGATGACCTATTAAAACGACTTTTTAGCCATCTTTGAGGATCTGCCATGATCATTTTTTCTGGTAAAGGTGCTGGCTGTGTTAAATAAAACCAATGAAAATATCCTGATGCAAATTTCATATCTGTATGTTCATACATATCCAGAGTCGGACAAATATCTAAAACGCTCAAAGCTAAAATTTTGTCTCTAAAATCTCTCGCCATTCTGTGTGCAACTCTTCCACCCCTGTCATGGCCTGCAACATAAAACTTTTTAAATTTCATTTTGCTCATTAGCTGAACCATATCTTTAGCCATTTCTCTTTTAGAGTAATTTTTATGATTAATTCCACCAGGTAAAACAAAACTATCTCCGTACCCTCTAAGATCAGCAACAATTACTGTAAAATACTTGCTAAGCTCTGGGGCAGTTTTGTGCCACATTACATGTGTTTGAGGGTATCCGTGAAGTAATAATAAGGGAGGACCGTTTCCTTTAAATCTACAAAAAATTTTTCCTTTATTTACTTTTATAAATTTTTTTTTAAATCCAATAAACATGATTAACTATTAATTATTTAATAGTTTGTTTTTTGCCTTTTCAAACTCTTCTTGAGAAATAATTCCTTTTTCTTTTAAATCATTTAACTTTGATAGCTCTTCACTTAAATTTATACTTTGGTCATTGGTTTCTAAATTGGTCTGACTTTCAGCCTCCTCTTTTTCTACTCTATTTGCCTCCTTTGCTGAAAATCCTTTCATAATTGCAGTACCACCTAGATACAGGACATACGCTAAAATAGGAATTGCCAAACCAAAAAATATTATTTTTTCCATAAACTAATCCTCATCTTCTTCTCTCCATTTTTTTTCATACATTAAGTATGCAGCGTATATTACTGATACTGTACCTACAATCATACCATAGTCAAAACCAGTTTGCTTGTCATGTAAATACCAACCAAGTTGTGTGGCACCAATTGGTGGAACAGTAAGCAGGAGAAATATTATACCAAATCTGTAAGGACGTTTAGGCTTTTTCATCCTCTTAAACTAACAGATTAAAGCAAGTGATTTAAATGCTAAATTTGCGATCTTTTGAAACAGTCAATAGTATTTTTAAGTAAACAAGCAATGGTCATTGGTCCCACACCACCTGGTACTGGAGTTAAAGCTTTTGCATTTTTTGAAACATCCTCGAAATCAACATCTCCAACAATACCTTTATCAGTTTTGTTAATACCTACGTCAATAACTATCGCATCTTTCTTAACCCAATCACCTTTTACAAGCTCAGGTATTCCAACTGCCGCAACAATTATATCAGCTTCTAAACATTCAGCTTTTAAATCTTTAGTTTTTGAATGGGTAATTGTTACAGTACAATTTTCTTTCAAAAGTAATTGCGTCATTGGTTTTCCATTTAAATTTGATCTCCCAACTACTACTGCTTTTTTTCCACTTAAATTTGGTTCAATTTTTTTTATTAACAAATAACAGCCAAGAGGTGTGCAAGGAACTGAGCTTTCATAACCTGATGAAAGATTTCCTACATTCATAGGATGAAAACCATCTACATCTTTAGAAGGATCAATTGATTCAATAATTTTCTGCTTATCTATATGTTTAGGTAATGGTAATTGAACTAAAATTCCTGAAACTGTTTCATCTTTATTTAATTCTTCAATTTTTTCTAAAACAGTTTTTTCTTCAACGCTATCTGGGTATTTAATTACCTCTGATTTTAAACCTACTTCATTTGCTGATTTTTCTTTATTACGAACATAAATTTGACTGGGAGTAAGATCCCCAATTAATATTACAGTTAAACCAGGTACTTTATTATATTTAGATTTAAGCCCTGATACTTCTTGTTTTAATTGTTCTTTTAGTTCAGCTGCAGCTTTTTTTCCGTCAATTAAAATCATTTTAATTTCTAAAATATTATTGGTGCAATGTAGAGCTTCATACACATTTCAATAAACCAAATCAATAAAAGAAGAACGATTGGTGAGATATCTAGCGATCCTAAATTAGGCAAAAAACGTCTGATTTTATTAAGTATTGGCTCAGTTAATTTATATGTAAGCTCTAAAATTGAATAAACAAATCTGTTTTGGGTATTTAAAACATTAAAAGCTATCAACCAACTTATTATTACATTTGCTATTACAACATAAGAATACAGTTTCAATATCTGTAAAACTAAATAAAAAATTGCTATCATTTTTTCTCAACATAAATTGACTGACTTGGGAAAGCAAAAGAAGCATTATTATTTTCTACAATCTGCTTAATTTGAATTGCCAATCTCTCCTTAACTTCCAGTGAATTACTCCAACTATTTGAGTCTGTAAAACATCTTACCAGTAAATCTATTGAGCTATCAGAAAACTTCTCAATTCTAACTGCGACCCCAGTTGATTGATTAAAATCTTTACTGTTATTAATATAACTCTCAATTTCCTCTCTTATTTTTTTCAATTGATCAATTGTGGAGTCGTACTGCAAAGTAATTATCCATCTAATTCTCCAATTAGATGTTTCACTCACATTGACAACAGCATTTTCTGCAAATTGAAAATTAGGAATAATAGCTAGAGATTTGTCAAACTTTCTAATTGTTGTGGATCTAAAACCAATTTTTTCAACTGTACCTTCAATGATTCCATCAACTGCAATCCAGTCTCCAATTTTAAATCTTTTTTCAACTAATACTAAAATTCCAGAAATTAAATTTTTAAATAAATCTTGTGCTCCAAGTGCAACTGCAACCCCAAACAAACCAAGACCAGCAATAATAGGACCTATCTTAATTCCCCATAATTCTAGTACCGCAGCTAATCCTAAAATAAATATTAAGATCTTAAGTGATTTAATAATCCAACCAATAAGTTCTCTGGTTAAAAGTTTATCTAGTCCACTTAAGATATATGAAATGGGTTCAATAATCTGATGAATAACCCAAAATATTAATATCGTAATTAACGTTCTATTAATTGTATCAACTACTTCTCTTCCCTCTGTTGAAAATGTCATATAATAACTTGCAATAAAAAAACCTAATACAATCGGTAAAAATCTAGCTGGACCAATTAATGACTGAACAAAAGTATCGTCTAATTTATTTGTTGTTCTTTTTGATATAATTTCTAATTTTTTTATAATTAACTTACTAATTAATCCTCTAAAGACTAAAAAAAGTAAGAATATACCTATTCCAATTAAAATTTGAAAAATATCAACACCAAGTATTCCTCTACTCCAAACAGATAAGAATATCTCAGAAAAATTATTTATTAATTCCATACCTAAATTTTATATAACAAAAACTCTTCTTCTCCAGGATTAAAAAGAAATATCTTTTTCCATTTAATTTCATTCAATATTGACGAGGTTTTTTCACCTATGCACATCAAGTTTGTATTCATCCAAAGGTTTTCTGTTTGATAGATTTTTATAAAATTTAAGAAACTGGAGGCACTGTTTTGAGAATAAACATAAACAATGTCTGGCATATTCTGCTTTAATTCGTTAACAAAATTTTCATCAAATTTTTCAGTATGATTTACCTTATAATTTATAATTCTTTTAACAACATAGCCTTCTCTTAGTAATTGTTGGTCTAAATCAGTTGATATGATCTCACCACTTACATAAAGGAGAGGAGTTTCTTTTAATTCATAATTTTGCAAAATTAGTTCTTTAAGGTTTGAAACATTTCCTTCTGCAGCGATTGTGTTTTGAAATCCCAAACTTCTAGCTTTTTTTTCTGTTGTACCACCAACACAAAAACAAATTAGTTTTTTATTTAAATTTTCTACACTTAAATTTTTTACAGCATTGGAACTTGTAAAAATTACACCACCATAATCAGCAAAGTTAATTTTTTCATGATAAACTTTTTCAACATTTATTAATGGAAGGTGAGAAACTTTGTGGTCTAAAGATTGAAACTTTACTATCATTTCTGAACAATCTTCTAAGGGTCTAGTTAACAAAATATGCATTTTACTTTTTATATGAATTATTTGATTTAATTTTTAAAGCATCACCAACTTCAATTCCAATTTCTTTAAACATTTCAATATTACCAGATTTTTTTTCATAAAATATTTGAGAACCATCTAATGAAAATAGTTCAGCTTCAACTGTAATTTTGTTCCCTTCTATAATTGAATGAGCACCTATTGCTGTTTCACAATCACCTTCCAATACTTTTAAAATATTTCTTTCAATGTGAGCTCTCTTATATGTGTCTTTGTGATTTATTTTTTCTAAAACTGATATGATTTCACTGTCATCGTCTCTACACTGTAAAGCAATAATACCTTGGCCTGCACTTGGAATAATCTGATCAGTCGAAAAAATTTCTGAAATCTCATTATTTAAATTTAAATATTTAATACCTGTATAAGATAAAATTATTGCATCATAAATGCCTTCCTTTAACTTTTTAATTCTAGTATCTACATTTCCTCTTATTAGTTTGCAGCTAACATCTGATCTTATTTTTTTAATTTGAAATTCTCTTCTATAAGATGAAGTTCCCACTATTGCATTTTGTTTTAATTCTTTAATATTTTTCTTGTCATTTGTTATTAGAATTTCTCTTGGATCTGTTCTCTCTAAAAATGAGTCTGTTCTTAGTCCCTTAGTTTCGATTGCTGGCATATCTTTCAATGCATGAACGGCTATATCAATTTTTTTTTCTTTAAGTTCTTTTTCGATTGTACTCGAAAATAGACCTTTACCACCAACTTCAGATAATCTTTGGTCCTGTATTTGATCACCTTTTGTTGTAATAGTTTGAATAATAATCTGATCATCTGGTAAATTTAAAGCTTCAATAATTTTATCTTTAGCTTTTTGCGCATAAAGCAAAGCTAATTTACTTCCTCTAGAACCTATTATAATTTTTCTATTCATTAAAAATTTATTTCTTACTTGTATTGAGATTGTACAATTATTAAAAACTATTTGAATGAGTAAAAAACCCTTAATTCTTGGAATAGAAACTAGCTGTGATGAGACAGCAGCATCTTTAATAACTGAAAATGACAAAGGAATTCCAACAGTTTTATCTAATATTGTTTCTAGTCAGGTCGATGTTCACAAAGAATTTGGGGGAGTGGTCCCTGAACTAGCTGCAAGATCACACGTCGAAAAAATTGATTGGATTGTTGAAAAAGCAATCTCTGATAGTGGAAAAAAAATTGAAGAAATTGATGCTGTTGCTTCAACTGCTGGCCCCGGTTTAATTGTTTGTTTATCAGTTGGTTTAAGTTTCGGAAAAGCTTTTGCAACCGCAATCAATAAACCTTTCATTGCAGTTAACCATCTTGAAGGTCATGCATTAAGTCCTAAGTTAAATTCTCATTTAAATTATCCCTATCTATTATTACTAATTTCAGGGGGTCATTCACAATATCTAAGTGTTCAAGGTCTTGGAAAATATAAAAGATTAGGAACTACTATTGATGATGCATTAGGTGAAGCCTTTGATAAAACAGCTAAACTTTTAGGAATTGAATTTCCTGGTGGACCACAAATCGAAGTTTTAGCAAAAAAAGGAAACCCAGAAAAATATGATTTACCTAAACCAATTTTTAATAAAGGTGGATGTAATTTATCTTTTGCAGGATTAAAAACTGCAATTTTAAAAATTGCAAAATCTATAAAAACAGAGCAAGAAAAATTTGACTTGGCAGCTTCTTTTCAAAAAACAGTCGAGGATATTCTTAATAAAAAAACGAGGATAGCATTTGAAGAATTTGAAAAAGAAAATGAATTAAAAGAAAAAGTTTTTGTAGTAGCTGGCGGAGTTGCTGCTAACAAAAAAATTAGATCCATGTTAATTAATTTATGTGAGGCTAATAATTATAAAAGTATATTCCCGCCAATAGAACTTTGTGGGGACAATGCTGCAATGATTGCAATGGTAGGTCTTGAGAAATATAAGTTAAATGAATTTAATAATTTAGATTATCCAGCAAAACCAAGATGGCCTTTGGATGAGAAAGCTACATTTTTAAAAGGAGCAGGAGTACAATTGTAATGAAATACTGGTTATTAAAATCTGAACCAAATGTTTGGTCAATTGATCAACAAATAAAAGCTGGCA
The DNA here is from genome assembly GCA_003278165.1 of Pelagibacteraceae bacterium AG-390-A02. GTDB lineage: Bacteria > Pseudomonadota > Alphaproteobacteria > Pelagibacterales > Pelagibacteraceae > Pelagibacter. The sequence continues at coordinate 47,561 of QCGU01000003.1, read as the reverse complement.
AAAAAGGTGCACCGTGGGATGGTGTTAGAAATTATCAAGCAGCAAATAATCTAAAAAGCATGAAGAAGGGTGATCTATGTTTTTTTTATCACTCTAATATTGGTAAAGAAATAGTTGGAATAGTAAAAGTAATTAAAGAACACTATTTAGATAAAACTGACAAGACCGGGAGATTTGTTGCAGTAACAGTCCAATTTATAAGTAAGTTCTCTAAAACAGTGACACTTGAAAATATCAAAAAAAATAAGGATTTAAGGGATTTAGCGCTTATTAAACAAAGTAGACTTTCAGTAATGCCAATTGATGATAAAAGCTGGAAAATTATAAATAACATGAGTAAAATTTAAAAAAAAATAATCCATGCCAAAAAAAAAGAAAAAAGCAAAATCTAAAAAAAAAACTAAAGTAATAAAGAAAACTGGAGTTAAGAAAAAAACTAAAGTTAAAAGAAAAAAATCAAAAAAAAATTTAAAACAAGGTGAAAAAACTACTCCAGAATTGGTTATAAAAACTAAACCTGAATGGATTAAAAGCAGTTTAGCTAACAAAAGTAAATATGAACAAAAATATTCTCAATCTATTAAAAATAACGATGAATTTTGGAAAAAAGAAGGAAAAAGAATTACTTGGATTAAACCGTATAAAAAAATTAAAGATGTTAAATATAGTTCTAAAGAAGTTAAAATTAAATGGTTTGAAGATGGGACACTAAATGCATCCGCAAACTGTATTGATAGACATTTAAAAGACAAAAAAGATAAAACAGCAATAATTTGGGTTGGTGATGACCCAAAAGATAGTCAAAAAATAACTTACAAACAACTTCACCAAAAAGTTTCTAAAGCTGCAAATGGTTTAAAAAAATTAGGTATTAAAAAGGGAGACAGAGTTACAATTTATCTAACAATGATACCTGAGCTTGCTATTTTAATGTTGGCATGCGTTAGAATTGGCGCAGTTCACTCAATTATTTTTGGAGGGTTTTCAGCAGACTCTATTTCGGGAAGAGTGAATGACTGTGAATCTGAATATATAATTACAGCTGATGAAGGTGTTAGAGGTGGAAAAACTATTCCTTTAAAAGAAACAACCGATGAAGCATTAGAGAGCTGTCCTAACGTAAAAAAATGTATCGTCGTTAAACGTACTGGTAATTCAATTGGTTGGAATTATGATAGAGATGTCTGGTATCATGATTTAATTAAAGATGTTCCTTCTCAGTGTGAGCCTGAAGAAATGAACGCAGAAGATCCTTTATTTATTTTATACACATCGGGTTCAACTGGAAAACCAAAAGGAGTTCTACATACAACAGGTGGGTACATGGTGTATGCATCAATGACTCATCAATATATATTTAATTACAAACCAAAAGATATTTATTGGTGTACTGCCGACATTGGTTGGGTAACAGGTCATAGTTATATTATCTATGGTCCCCTTTCGAATGGCGCAACAACTATAATGTTTGAAGGAATACCAAACTATCCTGATAGTTCTAGATGGTGGCAGATAGTAGATAAATACAAAGTAAATACTTTTTATACTGCGCCTACTGCGATCAGAGCCCTAATGAGAGAAGGTGATAAGCCTGTCAAAAAAACTTCTAGAAAATCTTTAAAATTACTTGGAACTGTTGGTGAACCAATAAACCCTGAAGCTTGGATGTGGTATTATAAAACAGTTGGAAATTCTAAGTGCCCAATTGTAGATACATGGTGGCAGACAGAAACAGGAGGGATATTAATTGCTCCTCAAACAGGTGCTATTCCTCTAAAACCTGGTTCTGCAACAAAGCCATTTTATGGAATAAAACCTCTGTTAGTTGATAAATCAGGTAAAGAAATTAAAGGAGCCGGAGAAGGAAGACTTTGTATAGCACAATCATGGCCTGGACAAATGAGAACAGTATATGGTGATCATCAAAGATTTATTGATACTTATTTTTCTCAGTTTGAGGGTAAATATTTTACTGGTGACGGATGTCGAAGAGATAAAGATGGATATTACTGGATTACAGGTCGGGTAGATGATGTAATTATTGTATCAGGACACAATTTGGGTACTGCTGAAATTGAAAGTGCATTTGTAGCTCATCCAAAGGTAGCAGAGGCAGCAGTCGTAGGTTACCCACACGATATTAAAGGTAATGGATTGTATTGTTACGTAACATTAAATGCTGGTGAAAGAGAAACTGGTGAACTTGAAAGAGATCTAAAACTTTGGGTTAGAAAACAGATTGGTCCACTTGCTACACCTGACTTAATTCATTTCACTCCGGGACTTCCAAAAACAAGATCTGGAAAAATTATGAGAAGAATTTTAAGAAAAATCGCTGCAAATGAACATGGTCAATTAGGAGATACAACTACTTTGGCTGATCCTAGCGTTGTAGATAGTTTAGTTGAAAACAGAAAAAATATTTAAAACTGTATTCTATCTTTAAATTCTTTTTTTATAACGTCCCATTTTAAAATAGCAGAGTTTAAAACTATTTTTCTATCAAGAGTTTTTAGTTCGTCAGCTATAGGTGCCCATTTATACAGAGACAGAGCACTTGGGTTAAATGGACGGTCATTGTAATACTTTTCCCAATCAATTTTAATAATTCTTTCATCAAATTCTTTTTTTGCTTCTTCAATAATATTTGAAGGCATATTATTTGTAGTTTCATCATCTAAAATTTTTAGAAAAATTTCTTTAGACTTATCTATTTCGTGAAAATTAGAATGAACTTTTAGATATGAAAAAGTAAAAAAAGTTAAATCTTGAAGAGCAACAGAATAGATATTCCATTTAGCTTCATTTACAGATTTCATAAATTCATCATTATCAAAATGGAGAACATATCTTGTTCCCATTCTAGTTTTTAAATAACTATAAAGTGTAACTTGAGATACCCATGCAGATTTTGTTTGGATAAATTCTTCTAACTCATCTAAAGTTTTAATTTTTGATTTAGGAATAAAAGCTTTAAATAAAGAAAAAAAATAAACTTTGAAATCACTCAAAGATAAATCTTTCCAACTAAATTTTTTTTTAATCATAAAAAAGTTAATTTTATTGAAAATATATGAAAAAATTAACCTAATACGGCGAATTTTACACTTTTATTCTCTTTCATAATGGTTATGGTTTTACCAGTTATAACTAAAAAAGAGAGGTATACATGGCGAAAAACGCTCAACACTGGGAAAAGACCAGAGGTTTGCTATTTGTAACACTAGCAATCTGGGCTGTATTCTCAATGGGTATATTCCTTTTCGGAGCTGAAATGAACGAAGTTACTGGACCATTTGGGTATCCATTAACTTATTGGTTCACATGTCAAGGTTCTCTTGCAATATTTGTAATCCTTATTTTCTGGTTTGCGGGTAGACAAGAAAAAATTGATGAAGAGTTCGGCTTCAGTGAAAAAGGAGACGACTAATGATTAAAGGTAATTTTATAGATAACTTGCCTAAAGTTTATGGAATCTACACTGGTGGATTTATTGGTTTCATAATCTTGATGGCAATTGGTGAGCAGATGGGTATGTCTGCAAAAGCAATTGGTATTTGCTTTGTAGGTTTTACCATTTTCATCTATGCACTAATTGGCTGGCTATCTCGAACAGCCCAAGCAAGTAACTATTACGTAGCTGGAAGAACGGTTCCAACTGTATTCAACGGAATGGCAACAGCAGCCGACTGGATGTCTGGTGCTTCTTTCGTTGCAATGGCAGGTGGAATTTACTTCAAAGGTTATGGATATATGGCTTTGCTTGTGGGTTGGACAGGTGGTTATGTGTTGGTTGCAACTTTATTGGCACCATACTTAAGAAAATTTGGCTGTTATACAGTTCCAGATTTCGTAGGTACAAGATACGGTGGTAATACTGCAAGATTAATGGCAGTTATCGTTTTAACTGTTGCATCATTCACATATGTGACTGCACAAATTAACGCTACAGGTACTATTGCAGCTGTTGCTTTAGATATCCCATTTCAATACGCAGTATATGTTGGACTAGTAAGTATTTTACTATGTTCAATGCTTGGTGGTATGAGAGGGGTTACTTGGACACAGGTTGCACAATACATTGTACTAATTATAGCTTATCTACTTCCAGTATTCTGGATCAGTAACAACATTGGTGCGGGTTTCTTCCCACACTTCATGTTAGCTGATGAAGTTGCTAGAATCGGTGAGTTAGAACAACAGTTTGGTTTTGTTAAAAACTCTGCTGCTGATTTAGCTACAGTACCTAAAGGGTTAGCTGGTATTACTAAGGCTCACTCTGAAGTAAATGCAACACCTTGGGCTTTCATCTCATTAGCATTAGCAATGATGATGGGAACAGCTTCATTACCACACGTAATGATGAGGTTCTTTACTACTCCAAGTGTAAAAGCAGCAAGAAAATCAGTAGGTTGGTCAGTATTCTTTATCTTCCTACTTTATTCTTCTGCACCAATGTTAGCGACACTATCTAAACTTGCTTTGATTGATCCAAACTTACCAACAGGTATTATTGGTAAATCAATTGCAGAAGTTCAAGCAATCGATTGGTATCAAAACTGGAACCAAGCAAATCTGATGTTTGTAAGCGACTTTAACGGAAATGGAACTGTTGAATTAAACGAGTTCTTCATGGGTGGTAAAGCCGTTGTATTAGCAACTCCAGAAATTGCAGGATTACCATATGTAATCTCAGGTCTAGTTGCTGCTGGAGGTTTGGCAGCTGCGATGTCAACTGCGGATGGTTTGATTCTTGCAATCGCAAATGCAATCTCGCATGACGTTTACTACAAAATGGTAGACCCTAAAGCTGAAACTGCTAAGAGACTAGTTGTAGCAAGGGTATTACTTGTAATAATTGGTTTTGCAGGAGCAACTATTGCAGCAATGGAGATCCAAGGTATTTTAGGTTCAGTTATCTGGGCTTTTGACTTTGCGATGTCTGGATTGTTCTGGCCACTTGTACTAGGTGTATGGTGGAAGAGAGCTAATAAAGAAGGTGCTATAGCTGGTATGGTCTTAGGATTAGTTTCTGGATTTGCGTATCTAGTTTGGGTACGAAGTGGTGGAAGCGGATTCTTAGGAATTACTCAGTTAACATTTGGTATCTTCGGATCTACTGTTAGCTTAGTAGCTATGGTTGTTGTAAGTTTAATGACTTCAGAACCTAGTGCTGCAACACAAAAAATGGTTGATGATTCTAGGGTGCCTGCGGGTACACAAGTGATTAGCCAAAAATAAACAATCTTTTAAAGGGGCGATTAATTTCGCCCCTTTTATTTTTTTTAAGATCAAATATAAATTCCTTAATGTCTGCCAATTTTCATCCCCTAGTATATATAATTGACTACATTTTAGGGATTATCATGTGGACTTTGGTTGGGAGAGTAGCGATGAACATCTTTCAAAGAGAAGACTCAAGTTTTTTCTTTATGAAAGCATTCGTAAAATTTACCAATCCCCTATTAAGAACTTTTAAACCTGTTACCCCTTCTTTTATTATTCAACCATTGGTACCTCTTTATGTGGCTTGGTTTTTTTTCATGATTAGGTTTTATTTAATGCCTTGGATCTTGGGATATTCAGTTATGGGTATGTTATCGTTTCCTCTTGAGAGTGAAATTTCTAGGCAGATTTATCAATTTTTTAATTCAATTAAATTTTAAAATTGATACTAGTATTTTTAGATATCAATGAAAAATATACAAATATCACCATCAATTTTATCAGCTGATTTTAGCCAATTAGGTAATGAAATTAAAAGGCTTGAAGACGGTGGAGCTGATATGATTCATGTGGATGTTATGGATGGTCATTTTGTACCTAACTTAACAATAGGTCCTCCTGTAATTAAAGCTCTTAGAAAACATTGTTCATTAAAATTTGATGTTCATTTAATGATTTCACCAGTGCATAAATACATAGAAGAGTATGCTGAAGCTGGAGCAGATATAATTACTGTACATCCTGAAGCAACCAACAATTTAGAAAAAACGATAAATAAAATAAAAGATCTTAAGAAAAAAGTAGGTGTTTCACTTAATCCTGAGACAAGTATAGATTTAATTAAAAATCTATTAAATAAGATTGATTTAGTTTTAATAATGAGTGTAAATCCTGGATTTGGTGGACAAAAATTCATGCCAGAAGTTTTAGAAAAAATTAAAGAATTAAAAAAAATTAAAGAAATAGAAAAACTTAATTTTGATATTGAAATAGACGGTGGGATAAATTTTGATAATTGCAAAATAGCAATTGAAGCTGGTGCTAATATTCTTGTATCTGGTACAACAGTTTTTAAAAGTAATGATGGAGATATTAAAAAGAATATTAATTTATTAAAAACAAAATAAGTTAATGCAATCTCAAAATTCCTTAAATATTTCTAATGGAATATTTTTTAAATTAAAATCTTCATTCAAAAAATTATACAAAAATTCAAATTTTTATGACAAGAAAATTTCAAAAACTTTTGATAAAAAGTTTGGATACAAACCAAGTCCTCATCTTCTATCTTCAATTATAAAATATCAGAAAAAAAAGCATAAAATTGAAGATTTTGCAACCAAGAGTATTTGGCAAAACAATATTTCATCTAAGGACTTTAAAAAACTAAATAATTTTTTTTGGTTTTTTAGTTTAGATTTAAAATCATCTAAAGAAACTACACAATCAATTATTTTCAATTGGATGAATAAAAATAAAAAATTTGATGAAAATACCTGGGAATTCAATATTACTGCAAAAAGAATTATTGCTTGGCTTTCAAATCATCAGTTAACTTATGAGGATAGTAACGAGGAATATAGATTATTTTTTAATCATATGGTTCAGAAACAAACTAACCATTTATTAAATGAAATCAAAAATTTAAATGAAATAGAAGAAAAACTAATTGGCTGTGCTGCAATAATTTTAACAGGTTTAGCGTATAAAAATGAGAAAAATTATTTAGACAATGGTTTAAATATATTGAAAAATATAATTAAACATTCTCTTGATAAACAAGGTTTTCCCAAATCAAGAAATATACAAAATTTAGTTTTTTATCTTAAATATCTCATAATTATTAGAGAATGGTTTAAAGAATCGAAAAATTCAATTCCAGAATATGTTGATGAAACTATATATTATTTAGGATCCAGTTATGCTTTTATTTGGCAAAATATAAAACAAGATATATTTTTTAATGGAAATCATTCATCTAATAATCATGAATTCGACCAATATTTAAAACGATTTGGATATACTTTTAAAAATCAGATTAATGAATTAGCAGGATATGCAGTACTACGAAATAAAAAATTTATTCTAGCAGCAGACATCGGTTCAATTCCTGAAAAAATATATACCAATGATTATCAGGCAGGTGCCTTATCTTTTGAAATTTTTTCTAATGATAAAAAATTAATTTCAAATTCTGGATACTATCCAAACAAAAAAAACAAACTCAATAAATTGTCTAAAAGTACCGCATTACAAAATACACTTTCAATTGAGGATTATTCTTCATGTGATTTTATTAAAACTAGTAACAATTATTTAATACAAAGGGGTCCAAAAATTGTAAATAAAAATGTAGTTTTTGAAAATAATTATTGGAAAATTTCAGCTAGTCATAATGGTTACTTCCAAAAGTTTAGAATAGACCACCAAAGAGAAATAGAATTCTATCCTGAACAATTTAAATTTGTCGGTCATGATAAAATATTAAATAAAAATCCAGACAAAAAAATTAAATTTGATATTAGATTTCACCTTCATCCTGACTCCAAAGTTATGAAAACTCAAAATAATAAGTTCATATTAATACAATTAGAAAACGAGGGTTGGCAATTTAGTTGTGATAAATATGATATAAATATTGATAATGGTTTATATTTCGGTAATAAAAATTCATATCAAGAAAACCAAAATATATTTATTTCGGGCATGAATAATGAAAGTGAACAAATAATTAAATGGGAAATAAGTAAAATATAATGAGAAAAATAAAGACAGCTCTTATTTCTGTATCTGATAAAAATAATTTAAAACCGATTTTACAAATTCTAAAAAAATTTAATATAAAAATTATTAGTTCTGGTGGTACATATAAAGAAATTAAAAAATTAAAATTTAGTTGTTTAGAAGTATCTGATTTTACAAATTCTCCTGAAATTTTAGATGGCAGAGTTAAAACTCTACATCCTAAAATACATGCAGGAATCCTAAATAAAAGAAATAGTAAAACACATTTAAATGATTTAAGAAAAAATAATTTTGAAAATATTGATCTAGTAATTGTAAACTTTTATCCCTTTGAAAAAACTTTAGAAAACACAAATAATCACAACAAAATAATTGAAAAGATAGATGTGGGAGGTCCTACAATGGTTAGGTCTGCTGCTAAAAATTATAATGATGTAACAGTGGTTATCTCTACAGATCAATATCAAGAATTAATAGATGAGATGAATAAACATAATGGAGCTACATCATTAAAGTTTAGAGAAAAACTATCAAGAACTGCCTTTACGGAAACTGCTTATTATGATTCGATAATATCAGGCTATTTTAATAAAAAAACGAATATACATTTACCGGAAAAGAAAGTTTTATCAGCAAATTTAATTGAAACACTTAGATACGGAGAAAATCCACATCAATTTAGTGGGTATTATTCAAAAAATTTAAAAACTAATTTAAAACAAATTCATGGAAAACAACTAAGCTATAATAATTATAATGATATATTTGCTGCATTAACTATTTCAAAATCTTTACCAAAAAACAGAGGTACTGTAATTGTAAAACATGCAAACCCATGCGGTGTTTCAATAAAATCAAATCCTGTAGATAGTTATAATTCTGCTTTAGCATGTGACCCTGTGAGTGCTTTTGGGGGAATTGTTTCTTGTAACTTTAAAATAAAGAAAGATCTTGCAGTTGAATTAGGTAAACTATATTTAGAAGTAATTATTGCTAATGGTTTTGATAATGATGCCCTAAAAATATTTAAATCTAAAAAAAATTTACGTGTTATTGATGCAACAAATTATTCAGTTAATGAAATTACAAAATTCACTTCATCAAATGAGGCAATATTAGTTCAATCTGAAGACTTAAAAATATTTAAAAATAAAGATTTTAAAGTTGTCTCCAAAAGGAAACCAAATTCTAAACAAATTAGGAATCTAATTTTTGCATTTAATGTCTGTAAATACGTAAAATCAAATGCAATTGTTCTTGCAAAAGATGAATCAACAGTCGGTATTGGTTCAGGACAACCAAGTAGGTTAGATAGTTGTGAAATAGCAATTAAAAAAATGAGAAAATTTAACTTATTTGGAAATAATTTGGTTGCAGCATCAGATGCTTTTTTTCCCTTTGTAGATGGAATTGAAAAATTAGTTCAATCAGGAGTTCAAGCTGTAATTCAGCCCTCGGGATCTATTAGAGACAGAGAAATAATTAAATTTGCAAATGAAACAGATACAATTCTAGTCTTCTCTAAAACTAGGCATTTCAGACATTAGTAACTTTATCTATTTTAGCAGCTAAAATAAAATCATTTTCTGAAAGACCTTTAATTGCATGAGTGGTAATTTTAATTTCTGCATAACCCCAACCAAAACTTATATCTGGATGATGACCCTCTTCTTCAGATATTTTACCAACCTCATTAACAAACTTTTGACTTTTTATAAAATTTTCAAATTTAAATTTTTTAAATAAAAAAAATATTTTATTTCCCTCTTCCTTAATATCCCAACCATCAACTTTCTTTTGGTATTTGTGAATTTCAGATATATCAAAAGGAATAACCCCACCTTCACAAGGTAAACATTTTTTGGTTAAAAGATCATCACTCATAAAATTTGGAGCGGGCAAAGGGGGTCGAACCCTCGACCTTCTCGTTGGCAACGAGACGCTCTACCACTGAGCTATGCCCGCTTATTTTAAAAGTATTATAAATAGCGACCTTTATAATTGCAAGCAATAAGAAAATTTATAAAATTTTTAATTAACCATCTTTTAGAGTGAGAAAAATATTTGATTTAAATTTTATCTGTAACTTAAATCTTTCATACTATCTGCAAAAACTTCCTCTATTTTTTTTGCCATTTTGATATTTAAAATTTTATTCCAATCATTCTTTGGTCCTAAATTAAAAAATGGTATCTTTCTTCTTCCATCTCTAGACACAACTGACTCGGTAAAACCTTTATCTTGTTCTTCTTTTCTTAATTTGTCAAATAATGTTGAGTCTATTACTTTTTTTAATTTATCCCTATTTATCTGCTCACTATTATTTACTAGCATATTAATAAAATTGATAAGATCTTTAAAAATTAAGTAAGTTTCATTGAGAAGATCTTCATACTTAATTATTTTAATTGGAATTTTCTTTTGAACTTTCCATGATTTATAATTTGTACTCCAAGAACTAATAAATTGAAAATCGCTATAACCATCCTCCTCAAAATTATGAGTATCATAAATGTAATTATTTTCATTAATTATCCAACTGTAAGCCTGATCGTCATTTAGCTCATAATGATTTTTTAAAGATGTAATTACATTTCTAGGATCTCTAACTACATAAATTGCTCCAATAGAATTTGAATTATCTGTAAAAGGGTTCCCATTTAAATTTCCAAATACATTATGAGTTTTAAAAAATCTTAATCTTTTATCTAAATTAATTTTTTTCTGCGCTTTCAACCAAAGTCTAGCAGTATCATTTACAATAGTTTGATCGTATTTAAAGTCTTTAAAATATTTCTTTTGAGGGAATTGATCAATATTGTGTATTTTACTTTCATTAAAAATACCATCTTCTGTGTAGTAATAAGAACTTATTAAAGCACGTATCCACGTATTTCCACTTTTGGGATACGATGCTATCCAAAAAATCATTAGCCTACAATCCTAAAAAATTAATTTTAATAATTAAACTCATTAACCCAAAAATCTAAAATGTTTTCTAAATCTACGAAATGCTCTTTATAATTTTTCCATCTTTCTAAAGATCTGGAGTACAATGGCGAACTGACTTGATTATAACTCGGTGTTGAAATATCCAGTCTATTTTTTCCAGTGATATAGAAATTCTTAACATCGTTAGACCAGGTCAATTCTAAATAATTATAAAGATCTTTTGTAGTTTTTTCAAAATTTAAGACAATATCTTCATATTTTACAAAATGATAATTAATTTGAAATTTATTTGTATAAATTTTCCATAATTTCATTACTAAATCATACAAATTAGCTGAACCCTCAATACTTAAAAAATTTTTCATTGCAGGATTTAAATCAAACTGCTGCATGAAACAACTTAATACACAATCATAAGGGTTTCTTAATGCAAATATAAATTTTGCATTAGGAAAAAAACGTAAAATTTCACCAATATGAATTATATTTAATGGCATTTTATCAATTATAAAATCTACGTTCTTATTTTTTAAATACTTTTCTCTTTCAGAAAAATAAAAATTTTGCATCTTATATATATATTCTTCGTCTAGATCGTTTATCAAACTAAGGTCACTATTAGTTTTTTTTTCTAGCTCAGTTAAAAAATTTCTTAAGGTTGGTTTTTCCTCCACAACTTCAACAAATTTATTTGTTCTTAAAACAGTATCCAGTAGAGTTGTTCCAGATCTGGGAAAACCAATTATAAAAATAGGCTCTTTATAGTCATTTTTAATATGAAATTTCTTCCAGTTTTGTTGCTTAAAATTTTTAAAGAAGTTAATTCTCAGATTTATATAATTTACAAAATTTTTTTCATTAATATTTTTACCAAAAGCAGAATTTACTAGTTCATTATTTTTTTTAAAGTGCTGGTATGCTTTATCAAATTTATTTATATGATCATAGCTTTTAGCCAGGAATGTATGTTTATTTATATTTTGATGTAGATACTCTTTTTTTAAATTTATTTTTTCAAAAACTTCAATAGCCTTATGGTAATTCTTTTGGCTAAAATTATAAATTGCATAATAAAAATTAAATAGATCTTCTTCTATTGATGATTTTTTAAACTTATCAAGTAATATTTCATATTCTTTCATTTGGTTAGATCTCTCATACAAACCAAATAATTCATGATAAGCTAAAAGATTATTTGAGTCTAAATCTAAAGATTTATTTAAGTAATCTACGGCTTTAATTGAGTTAAATTTCTTTTTATACAAAATGCCAATATTAAGAAATGCTAAAGAGTTAGTGGAATCTAGTTCTGTAACCTTTTTAAAATTTTGAATTGCCAATTCTATATTATTTGCCCTATCATATGCTAAAGCTGTGTTGAAATATACTTGAGTGAATTCAGGTTTTAATTTTTTAGATTTTTCAAAAAATAAAATTGAGTCATCTATATTACCTAATTGAAAATTTAATATAGCTAAATTGTGATTTGCCTCAAATATTTCTGGGTTAATAGAAATTGCTTTTTCCAATAATTTTTTAGCCTTTAAGAAATCTTTTTTTTTTATAAATTCAAAAGCATTTAAAATTAAAGAATTTGTAGTAAAAGGTGTATTGTTCATTTATTAATTACTTTATATAAATAATAATATTCTTAAATAATTTATGAACAAATTACCAAAAATAATTCCTGTATTTCCTTTGAATAATTTCATTTTTTTCCCAAAAACATCTGTTCCATTAAATATTTTTGAGCCTAGATATTTAGACATGGTTGATGATGCTATGAAATCAAATAAATTAATCGGGATTATACAACCAATGAATTTAGATAAATTAGAAAAAATAAAACCAGAACTGCATAAAGTTGGTTGTATTGGAAAAATTACTAGTTTTAACAAAACCGAAGACGGAAGATATTTAATTGAACTTAAAGGTATAATTAGATTTGAAAAATTAAATGAAATAATTTCAAATAAAAAATATAGAGAATTTGAAGTAGATTGCAAAAAATATTTAAATGACTTGGATGTAAAAAATAATGAACTAAAATTTTCAGATCTTGAATTAATTTTTAAAGATTTAAAATCGTTGTTTGACAAAAAAGGTTTTATTATAAACTGGAAGGCTTTACAAAATCAGAATCTTGAAGAAACAATAAATGCCTTAGCTATGGCATCACCCTTTTCTCTAGAGGAAAAACAAGTTTTATTAGAAGCTCAAAATATAGATATTAGAAAAAATAAAATTGCTGAGATATTAAAAACATATACTCACGATATCTATGAAAATAACACTATACAATAATCAATAATTTAAACCATTATCCGCTATTTTTTTTAGCATGTTGTTTATATAACTTTTGCTACCCATGTATTTTATAGAGTTTACAAGAAAATTATTTTTAATTTTTCTCTCGTAATTAAAAAACTCATAAATGAAGTCAATTCCGTTTGAAAAAATAAAATTTCTATGTTTTATTTTGTTTTGAAATTCTTGATTAACTGAACTATTTAATGGTAATCCAAGATCTATTTTATTTTGAATTATCTCTAATAAGATTTTTATATCTCTAATAGTCATATTAAAACCTTGTCCAGCTAGAGGATGTATTTTGTGAATTAATTCACCAAAAGCTAAGACATTTTTATGATAATAATTTCTTAGATTAACAGATAACAATTCAAATGAAGAAATTTTTTCAAATTTTTTAATTTTATAGTTGGGATTGTATAAGTTTATAAGTTCTATCAGATTTTCTTTTTTTATTTTAGCACTATTTTTTATTGAATATACAATAGAAGTTTTTTTGTCAGAGATAGGTAAAAATGCTAAGGGTCCAATCCTTGTAAAAACTTGTCTTGCAATTTTATTGCTAATTTTATCATGTTCCAATATTAAAGTATAAGCTGAGCTTTTATATTTTTTGATAATTTTTTTACTAAAAAATTTTTTTGTAATTAAGTTTGAAAAATTTAAATTTATCAAAAGATTATACTTATTCTGAATATTTTCTAAATTTATTTTATTTTGTATTTTAAAAAATTTATTTCTTTTGAGACTTTTTTCTAGAATATTATAAATATCAAAACTTCTAACCATTGAAAAGAGTTCTTGGTTTTTATTTTGGAATTCTAATAATTTTTCTTTATTTAATTTATCAGAAAAAATTTCAATTTTATTTAATTTCCAAATTACTCTATCAATATTAATTATATTATTATTAAAATATTCAATATTACTTTTTGTAATTCCAATAGTTCTAGATTGATCGATTATTTGTTTTTTTTTATCGCTTAAGATATCAACATATATATTCTGATTAACTAAAGCTTTCGCTAAAGCTAAACTAGTGAGTCCACCTCCTATTATACAAATCCTCATATTATTTTTAATTTTAACAACAAAAATTAGATGATACAAAGTGGTATAATTGATTTGTATAAATGGATATTAAAAAAACAGCTAATTTATTACTTAATTTTACTTTAAAGCGATTAGCAGAAATATCTGGCATCATGATTTTTTCTGTTGGTATTCTTTTATTTATTGCACTTTTTTCATATTCACCTGAGGACCCTAACTTTATTTTTCCTAAAGATACTAAAATTAAAAATTTATTAGGTTTTCAAGGAAGTTTTATTTCTGATCTTTTTTTTCAATCTTTTGGATTTATTGCTTATCTAATTTCTTTCACATACATAATAACTGGAATCAATATTTTTCGTCTAAAAGAGTTTTTTTTAATAATTGAAAATACTTTTATAGCTGTATTGTATACTATTTTTGGGACATTATTTTTAAGCTATTTTTATTCTGATGCTTTCACACTTTATATAAATGGAAATGGAGGTTTTGTTGGAAATTATTTTAGACAAACCTTTTTAACTTCGATTATTCTTATAAATGAAACTTTAATTTATTATGTTTTAATTATATTGGTAATTTCTTTATTTTTATTAAGTATCAATTTTCATCCAATTAAATTCTATAATTCAATAATTAAAATTATCAAATTATTTTCTAAAAAAGAAAATAAATCATATACAGACAGAAGTGAACTTATAAGTGAATATATTCCTCAAGAAGAAATCAAAAACTTAATACAAGAGGATTTACCATTTATTAAAGCAGAGAGTAAATCGAGCAGCAAAAATAAATTTCAATTACCTAAGATAGATTTATTAAAAGTTCCATTAAAGAAAGAAAGAGAAAACTCAGACAAAAATGAGGCGACGGACCCTAAATTTTTAGAAAAAATACTAATGGACTTTGGGGTTAAGGGAGAAATTCAAAAAGTAAGTCATGGTCCAGTTGTAACACTCAATGAATTTGAGCCAGCTGCTGGGGTAAAGGTTTCTAAAATTATAAATTTATCTGATGATATTGCTAGAAATACTAGTTCTGAATCTGCAAGAATTTCAACTATACCAGGCAACAATACTGTAGGGATTGAGTTACCAAATAATTCTAGAGAAAATGTCTATCTTAGTGAAATTTTAAATAATGCCGATTTTAAAAAGAAGGAAACAAAATTACCAATAGCTCTTGGTAAAAATATTTCTGGGAAACCTATTGTGGGAGATCTATCATCTATGCCTCATTTGCTAATTGCCGGTACTACAGGTTCAGGAAAATCTGTTTGCATTAATACAATTATTTTATCACTTCTTTACCGCCACACACCTGAAAGATGTAAGTTTATATTAATAGATCCTAAAATGCTTGAGCTATCAACTTATGAAGGCATACCTCACTTACTTTGCCCTGTAATAACTGAAGCTAAAAAAGCCGCATCAGTTCTTGGTTGGGTAGTAAAAGAAATGGAGAGTAGATACAGGTTAATGACAAAAGAAGGAGTTAGAAATATTGATGGTTACAACACCAAGCATAAACTTCCTATGCCCTACATAGTGGTGGTTGTAGATGAAATGTCAGATTTAATGTTAGTAGCAGGTAAAGAGATAGAAAACTATATTCAAAAATTATCTCAAATGGCTAGAGCTGCTGGGATTCATATTATTATGGCTACACAAAGACCTAGTGTTGACGTAATAACAGGTACAATTAAAGCTAATTTTCCAACAAGAATATCTTTTCAAGTAACTTCAAAAATAGATAGTAGAACAATTCTAGGTGAACAAGGAGCAGAACAGTTATTAGGAAAGGGAGACATGCTATATATGTCATCTGCTAATCGAATAGTAAGAATTCATGCTCCATTTGTTTCAGATAATGAAATAGAGAAAATAAACAATTTTTTAAGATCACAAGCAGAACCAGACTATATTGACGAGATCTTGAATTTTGCAGACGAAAAGGAATTGGGATCAAATACAGATCAAGGAGATAGGGATGAGTTATATCAACAAGCTGTTGAAATAATTAGATCTGAAGGAAAAGCTTCTACCTCATTCTTACAGAGAAAACTTCAAATTGGTTACAATAGGGCTGCAAGAATAATTGACATGATGGAAGCTAATGGAATTGTTAGCAAAGCAAATCATGTAGGTAAAAGAGACGTTCTTTAATGTTGAGAGTCCTATTTTTAGTTTGTCTCATTAGTTTATCTAGCGAAGTAAATGCAAATAATAAAGATCAAATAATTAATAAATTAAAAAATACTTCAAACTTAAATTTTGATTTTGAACAAAATATTAATGGAAAAATTGAATTTGGGAAATGTACAATTCAATATCCAAAAAAAATGTTTTGTGATTATGATAAAAAAAATAAAGTTATAGTTTCAAATGGAAAATCTTTAGTTATAAAAACCACTTCAAGCTATTATAGATACCCATTGGATAAAACACCTTTGAATTTTATTTTAGATAAAAATTTCTTGTTAAAAAAAATTTCAGAATTGAATGAAGAAAATATTAATAATTCTCTAATAAAATTTACAATTAAAGAAAATAATCAATCTATAGAGATTTTTTTTGATATAAATGATTACAATTTAATTGGCTGGCAAACTAAAGATGTATATCAAAATTCTGCGGTAACACTTCTTTATTCAGTTAAATCAAATCAAATAGTTGACGAAAAAATATTTAAAACTCCTCTTCAAAATTAAATTTTAACAATCTCTGATTTAAAAATTTTCATTCCTCTTGCTAAATAATTATAAAGTGCATTTTTGTGATCTAAAGAACATGTATGAAGCCAAACTCTATCTACATTTTCTTGGAATGATTTTTTAATGGCGTCTGATAACAAAAATGATCCTAATTTTTTATTTTGATATTCTTCTAATATTCCAAAATATGCGATCTCTACCTCTTTTTTATCTAGATGGATAATTAATTCAAAAAAACCTACCAAATCTTTTTTATTCATTAATACAAATGTTTTGACGTTTTTATTAGAGACATATTTGATCCACTGCTCTTCATTCCATATCAATCTATCAATCCACTTATGTTTTTTACCAATATTTTTATAAAAAAATTTATTTAACTGAAAATCAGTTGGTTCAATTAAATTAACTTTATAATCTTCTGAAGGTTGTTCACCCTCTTTTAAATCATGAAGTGAGTTTATTTCTAGATAATTTCTTTTAACTTCTTCTTTCACTCGACCATTTTTCCAACACGTTCACCACCAAATAAATGAAAATGTAAATGAGGTACCTCTTGACCCCCATGTTCACTAATATTAGCGAGTGCCCTATAACCTTGGCCTACTTCTGTTGATATACCTAGCTTTTTTGCAACTATATTAATACCTTTTAAAAGACCCACCATCTCTTCTGATGATGCATTCATACTAAAATCATCAAGGTCAATATATTTTCCCTTAGGAATTACTAAAGCATGAACTTTCTTTTGTGGGTTGATATCATGAAATGACAAAACATAATCATCTTCGTAAATTTTATTACAAGGTATCTCTCCACGTAAAATTTTAGCAAAAATATTATTGTCATCGTAGCTCATTTTTTTCTTTTTTCTAATTCTTCCATTACATCTTCAATTTTCACATCATTAGCTTCTAAATACATTAATAAATGATAAAATACGTCAGCAGCTTCGTGTATTTTATTTGTATTTTCTTCTATAGCTTCAATTAATTCATCAATTTCTTCTAAGACCTTAGCTTTGCTGAGAAATTTATCTGTAAGTAATTTGTTTGTATAAGAACCTTCAACTGGGTTAGTTTTCCTCTCTCTTGCAAGTCTAATTAAATTTTCTAATGTATTAAGCATATTAAATTCTAACAGGTATTCCTTTTGAATCCAGATATTCCTTAGCCTCTTTTACAGAGTGTTTGCCATAATGAAATATTGATGCTGCTAAAACTGCACTAGCATTTCCCAATTTAATTCCATCAACTAAATGATCTAAATTCCCTACTCCGCCTGATGCAATGACAGGAATATTTACCTTGGATGAAATTTTAGACATAAGCTCAATATCATAACCTACCTGGGTACCATCTCTATCCATTGATGTTACTAATAGCTCACCTGCTCCACTACTTTCCATTTTTGATGAAAATTCTATTGCATCAATTCCAGTATTGTTTCTTCCGCCATGTGTAAAAATTTCCCATTTATCATCATTTTTTTTAGCATCAATAGCTACCACAATGCATTGTGACCCAAATTTTTTTGAGCTTTCAACTACCACCTTTGAATTTTGAACCGCTGCAGTGTTAATAGAAACTTTATCTGCTCCACAATTAAGTAATTTATTTATATCAT
The DNA here is from genome assembly GCA_003278165.1 of Pelagibacteraceae bacterium AG-390-A02. Lineage (GTDB taxonomy): Bacteria > Pseudomonadota > Alphaproteobacteria > Pelagibacterales > Pelagibacteraceae > Pelagibacter. Next base: position 28,936 of record QCGU01000003.1, on the reverse strand, counting down.
CAACACTTCTAACACCTCCTCCAACTGTTAATGGAACAAAGCATTTTTTTGAAGTTTTCTTTACGACATCATAAATTGTATCTCTATTTTCATTTGATGCAGTTATATCTAAGAAACAAATTTCATCTGCTCCTCCATCAGAGTAAATTTTAGCCTGTTCGACTGGATCACCTGCATCCTGCAGATCAATAAAGTTAATCCCTTTTACAACACGACCATTTTTAACATCTAAACAAGGTATTATTCTATTTTTAAGCATTTACTTCCTTAGCTAATTCATCCAATTTTATATCGCCATCATATATAGCTTTTCCAACTATAATACCTTCAATATTTTTATTATTTAATTCCTTAGCCTTTTTAATGTCATCTATTGATGAAACTCCACCTGATATAATTACTGGACAATTTGATGTGTCAGCAACTTTTACTGTTTCCTCAAAATTTGGGCTTTGCTTCATACCATCTCTATTAATATCGGTATAAATCAATCTACTTGCCCCATAATCATTCACTTCTTTTAAGTAATCTAAAGTTAATTGATTTGAATTTTCTTTCCAACCTAAGACCGATAAATAACCATCTTTAGCATCTAAACCTAATGCAATTTTATTTGGAAAATTTTCACAAGCTTCTTTTAAAAAATTTTTATCTTTTATAGCAGCACTTCCTAAAATAACTTTTTCAACACCAGCATCAGTATATTTCTGAATACTCTCAAGATTTCTGATACCTCCGCCAATTTCAATATTGAGATCAAATTTTTTTACTATTTCTTGAATAATATCCAAATTAATTGTTTCTCCAGTTAAAGCTCCGTCTAAATCTACTATATGTAAGTTTTTAAAACCATAATCCTTATATTTTCCAGCCTGTTCAATTGGAGACATTTCATATTCAGTTTTATTATCAAAGTCTCCTTTAACTAGCCTCACACATTTTTTGTCTTTAATATCTATTGCGGGAAATATTTTCATTTTTATAAATTTATAAAATTATCAATTATTTTGAGTCCGATTTTATCACTTTTCTCTGGATGAAACTGCGTTCCAAAAATATTTTCCTTTTCAACTGAACAAACGATATTTGAAGAATAATCTGTTGTTGCTGAAATTACATTTTTATCTTCTGGAACAAATTCATAACTGTGAACAAAATACATGTGAGATTTATTTTCAATATTATTAAAAATTTTACTATTTTTTATTATATTAATTTCGTTCCAGCCGATGTGAGGAAGTTTAAATTTTCCATTCTGATTATCTATCTTTGACACTTTTCCAGAAATCCAACCCAGTCCTTTTGTTTCTGTTTCTTCGTAACCAATATCTGCAAACATTTGAAGTCCTACACAAATTCCTAGAAGTGGTTTTTTATTACTTATTGCAAATTCGTCTAATGTATCTACTAAACCATTAATATTATTAAGTGCATCAACACAACTCTTAAACGAACCCTGTCCTGGCAAAACAACTTTGTCAGAAGATTTAATCTTATTTATATCCGATGTTACTTCGATATTTACTTTATCTTTCGCAACCTCCTTAAAGGAGTTAATTACCGAGCTTATATTGCCCGAATTATAATCAACAATTGTGACGTTCATTAAACTTATAATGAGCCTTTAGTGGATGGAATACTTTTTTTGCTTCTAGGGTCCATCTCTAGTGCCTCTCTTAATGATCTTGCTAATGCTTTATAACAAGACTCAATGATGTGGTGACTGTTATCACCATAAATATTTTCAACATGCATTGTAATACCTGCGGCCTGTGAAAATGCCTGGAACCATTCCTTAAATAGTTCTGTATCCATCTCACCAAGTTTCTCAACTTTTAATTTTACTTTCCAAATTAAATAAGGTCTGTTTGAAACATCTATTGCAACTCTAGTTAATGTTTCATCCATAGGAATAACTCTGTGTGCATATCTTTTGATACCTACAAATTTTTTTGCAGCTTTTTTTAAAGCTTCACCAATTGCGATTCCTGTATCTTCTGTTGTGTGATGAAGATCAATATGAGTATCTCCTTTTGCTTTTACTTTCAGGTCAATTAAAGAATGCTTTGATAGTTGTTCAAGCATATGGTCTAAAAAACCTATTCCAGTATCAATCTGGTATTTACCTTTTCCATCAATGTTTAATTCAACATTGATACTGGTTTCTTTTGTTTTACGAGATACTTTTCCTTTTCTAGCCATATAATTTAAATGGTATACATACTTAATCCAACTATATCAATATTAGTGTAAAGACTTGAAGTATCAAAAATAGTTACCATTTATTAGACATGACAACAATTGTACTAGTTAGAAAAAATAATGAAGTTGTGGTAGCTGGAGATGGGCAAGTAAGTATGGGGAATACTGTTGTCAAAAGTACAGCATCAAAAGTTAGAAAAATTGAAAAAAGAGATGTCGTTGCAGGATTTGCAGGATCAACTGCTGATGCATTAACTTTGTTTGAGAGATTAGAAGGAAAATTAGAAAAGCATGCTGGTAATTTGTCGAGAGCTGCGGTTGAATTAGCAAAAGATTGGCGAACTGATAAATATTTAAGAAGACTAGAAGCATTAATGGCTGTGGGTGATAAAAGTAATAGTTATATAATTTCTGGAACCGGAGATGTTCTAGAACCTGAAGGTGATGTAATAGGAATAGGTTCTGGCGGAAATTATGCTTTAGCTGCAGGAAAAGTTTTAATGGAAGGTAATTTATCCGCAGAAGAAGTTGCCAAAAAAGCAATTAAGGTTGCAGCTGATATATGTGTTTTTACAAATGAAAATGTTAAAATTGAAAAAATATAATGGATAATTCAAACGTAACACCTTTGCACCCTAAAGAAAAAACTCAGAAAGAAGAAGCTTCTCTAGTAAGCGCCCTTTCACCAAGAGAAATAGTTTCAGAATTAGATCGTTTTGTTGTTGGACAAAATAAAGCAAAAAAAGCTGTTGCTGTCGCATTAAGAAATAGATGGAGAAGACAGGCTTTAAAAGGTGAAATGAAAAATGAGGTTTTACCAAAAAATATTTTGATGATAGGACCAACAGGAGTTGGAAAAACAGAAATTTCTAGAAGACTATCAAAACTTGCGGAAGCTCCTTTTGTTAAAGTTGAGGCAACAAGATTTACAGAAGTTGGTTATGTTGGAAGGGATGTTGAGCAAATTGTTAGAGATTTAATTGAAATTGCCATCGCAATGGAAAAAGTAAAAAAAAGAAAAGAAGTTTTTGCAAAAGCTCAAAAAGCTGCAGAAGAAAAAGTTTTAGATGCTTTAGTTGGAAAAAAAGCAAGCCTTGCAACGAGAGAAAGTTTTAGAAAAAGACTAAGGAATGGTGACTTAGATGACAATGAAATAGAAATCGCTGTAAATGATACTGGCTCAAACGGTGCATCTTTTGAAATCCCAGGAATGCCAGGTGCTAATGTTGGAATGATAAACATTGGGGAAATGATTGGTAAATCTATGGGTAACAAAGAGAAAAAGAAAAAAATGACAGTTAAAGAATCTCATGAAATTTTAATTAATGATGAGTCAGACAAATTAATTGAACAAGATAAAATTGTTAAAGCTGCTAAATTATCAACAGAAAACAACGGTATAGTATTCTTAGATGAAATAGATAAAATTTCAGCAAGAACTGATCGTGTTGGTGGTGATGTTTCTAGAGAAGGAGTGCAAAGAGATTTGTTACCTCTTATAGAAGGGACAACTGTAAATACTAAGCACGGTCCTATCAAAACCGATCATATTTTATTTATTGCTTCAGGTGCTTTCCAACTTGCAAAACCATCTGATTTACTACCTGAGTTACAAGGAAGATTACCTATAAGAGTTGAATTGGAAGCTTTAACAAGTGAGGATTTTAAAAGAATACTAAAAGAACCAGACTACAGTTTAATAAAACAATATGTAGCTCTTTTAAAAACTGAAAATGTAGAGCTTGAATTTTCTGATGATGGTATTGATACAATTGCAAATATTGCATCAGAAGTGAATGCAACAGTAGAGAATATTGGGGCAAGAAGATTACATACAATTATTGAAAAAATATTAGATGATATCAGTTTTACAGCAACAGACAGATCTGGAGAAAAAATTATAATAAATAAAGAGTATATTAATAAAAATCTAGATAATTTAGTAAAAGATTCTGATCTTTCTAAGTTTATTTTATAGATCTTTTCTTTTTTAGAAGAACGTAAAAAGCACCACTACCACCATCTTCTATTGTGGCATCTTGTATATCGTTTATAACTCTCATTAAATTTTCATTATTATTAATAAATTCAGGTACAGAATATTTTAAAATACTTAGGTCTTTAGAAACATAAGGATCTTTTTCAACATCTGAATGAATACCCTTCCCAGTAACAACAATTAATTTACTTACGCTCTCTTCAAATGCTTTAAGTATAAATTCCTCGATAACAATATTTGCTTTTTCGAGGGTATATCCATGAAGGTCAATGGATCTTATTTTAGGTAAATCTTTTTTTTGAGACTTAAAATCTTTATCTAGAATTTTTTCTTTACTTGAAATAAAAGTTTGCCAATCTCTTTTATCTTTGTCTGAAATATTGTCGTTCAATTAAGTTAAGATATTAACTAGCTGCCAATTAGGGTTTGAAGAAGTAATGTCTCTTGAAAAAACCCACGTATCATAAATTTTTTTAATTTTTTCAGGATCTCCGGAAACAATTTTCTTATCTTTATCTTTTATACAGGTAATTACTTCTGCTATAAAATTCACAGTTACATTTAAAATATTTCCAGTTATTTTGTGTTCTTTTATTTCTGCTTTATTTACTCCTATGAAGGTGATTTCAGCAAAATGACCTCTTTTTGCTCTTTCTTTCAAAGCATCATCAAATTGATTAAAGATATCTTTGTTTAATAAAGGTTTAGCATTTGTAATTTTATTATCATTATCACTAAAATCTGTAATTATAGTTTCGTAAGCGATTTTTGCTCCTTTAAGAAATTCTTTTTGAGCTTCATCATCAAAGTTTTCTTTGGGTTTTGGTGCTTGATCTGTTTTAATATTTTTTAGAACTTCTTTAAATTGAGCAGGAGATTTACCCTCGAATCCTGTTCTTCGACCAAGAATACCTCTAAGTCTCAGAAAAATAAATCCTGCAATCATTGCCAATAAAATAATATCAATATACTGGAAACTGTAATTCATGAGTTGATAGTAATTACTCTATTGATTAATTTCAACCAGCAATTTAGACTAAAGACAAATGAACCCAATACTATTATTAATTATTATAGTGCCTGCTATTGAAATTTATCTTTTTATTAAAATAGGAGGTGAAATTGGAGCATTAACAACCATTTTGCTTATATTTTTTACAGCAATACTAGGAGTGTATTACGCCAAATACGAGGGGTTAAACACATTAAAGGCAGGTTTTTCACAATTGAGTAAAAATGAAACACCTGCTTATGAGGTTATTTCCGGTGCTGTCATTGCTTTTGCTGCTGTACTTTTGATTGTTCCTGGTTTTGCTACAGATATATTGGGTTTTTTATTAATTTTTCCAATAACTAGAAGATTAATATTTTCTAAATTTTTAAATAAAATTAAAAAAAAAAAATATTCAAAAAATAATTTTATTGACGGTGAATTTGAAGATATAGAGGACGATGATGTCAAGAAATTATGAAATAATTGGTAAATTTATAAAAGACATGTCCTCTGAAACACCTGATGTTGAAACTTATGTTTATGTAAAAGATTACATCGTAAATTATAAATTGAATATAGATATTGTTTCAAAACCTCTAAAGAATAAAACCGTTGAAATTAACACAATTCTAAAATTTGAAGACAAAGAGACAAATAAAAAAAAATCTCACTTTGAAATAAATTTTGCAACCATAATAAAGGTAAACGAAAAAATTAAAGAGAAAAAGGAATTAGAAAAAATAATTTTATGTGATGTACAAATAGAAATATATCCAGATTTGGAGAAATCTCTTTTAGATTTACTTCATAATTCAGGATATCCAGAAATAAAATTTGAGAAAAAAATAAACTTCGAAGAACTTTATAATCAAAGGTTAAATTAAAAATAATTTTTTTTTAGGCTATTTTTAAGATATTCCCTATGGTTTTTTAACTCATTCTCTGAGGGCTTAATAACTTTTTTATAATAACTTAAATTAGCTTTGCTATAATCTTTTTTTTCATAATCCTGATTAGTAAAATCAAGGGTCGGTTCTTTTTGATCAATTAAATTTATATAAACTTTGCTTAATAAATCACAATCAATCAATGCTGTGTGATTAACTCTTTTAGAGTTATCAATTTTGTATCTTTTACATAATGCATCTAGACTTATTTGAGATCCAGGAAATTTATCTCTAGCAAGAACAAGTGTATCAATTATTTCGTTTGAAATGTTATCTTTTCCAATTTTAGAAAGTTCATTGTTTATATGAGCCAGATCAAATTCAGCATTATGAATTATTAATTTTTTTCCTTTTACAAAATCAAGAAACTGTTCACAAATTTCATAAAATTTTTTTTGTTGAGATAAAAACTCATCAGAATAACCATGCACATCAAATGCTTTTTCTGAAACCTTTCTTTCTGGGTTAAGATAACAATGAAATTTATTTTTTGTTGGAATTAAATTATCCAACTCTATACAACCAATTTCAACAATTCTATGGCCTTCTTTTACCGATATCCCTGTTGTCTCTGTATCTAAAACTATTTCTTTCATTTATAAAATTTCATTCAAGATTTTTCTAATTGAATTTTTAACAGGTATTTTAGTAAAAGTATTTTTAATTATAAAATGTGATATTTTCTTTTTATAACTTAGATTTAATTGAATTTTTCTAAACATATTTATAAGATTAACATTGTAATTTGCTCTTTTTTTAATTCTTTCATTAATATCTTTTTTTTTTGAGTGGACAAAAATTAATATGTCGTTTTTTTTGAAAATTTTATTTTCAATAAATAATGGGATGTCCAAAATAACAATCTTTTTTTTTTGATTTTTTTTTAAAAAAATATCTAATTTTTTTCTAACTTCTTTATGAACAATATTATTTATTATATTAAGATTTTTTTTATTAGATAATATTGCGTTTGTTAACTCAGCTTTGTCTATAGGAAATGTAAAAATATATTTTGGTAATTTTTTATTTAGTTTAATAAAAATATTTTTATTTTTTTTGTATAATTTTGAAACCTCGTGATCTGCATTAAATACTGGATATCCAAAATTATTTGCAACAAATGTTTTTCCAGATCCAATATCACCTACTATGCCTATTCTAATCATTATCTAATAAATTCAGAACATCATTATTTACACTTGGCTCAATGCCCTGCCACAATTTAAATGCTTCAAAAGCTTGATAGATAAACATGTATTTTCCATTTTCTGTTTGATTTCCTAATTTTTTTCCTACTTTTAAAAAATTAGTTTCACTAGGATTGTAAATCACATCATAAAACAATTTACCATCGCCGATATTAGAAATATCCAAATCAAATTTCTCATTATTCAAACCTAAACTGGTCGCATTAATAATCACATCAAAGTCAGGAATTTCACCCCAATTTATGATTTTAACTTTTTCAAATTGATTTTTTAAATTTTCAGCTTTTTTATAGGTTCTGTTGCTCACAATTATTTCGGATACTTCCATTTTATTTAGGGCAAAAATTATTGATGGGACTACTCCACCAGCACCTAAAATTAAAATTTTTTTGTTTTTAATCTTATAATTCAAATTATTTATAGCTTTTTCAAAACCATTTATATCGGTATTGTGACCAACTAATTTACCATCTTGGAAACATATTGTGTTGACTGATTGAGTTTGTTCTGCTTCTAAACTTAATTTATCTAAGAAAGGAATTACACTTTTTTTAAATGGAACAGTAATATTGCTGCCATTTATTTCTTGATTTTTTATCTTTAAAATGAAATTTTCAACTTCATTTTCCTCAAGTTTAATTTTTTCATAGACTGCATCAATATTATTTTGCTTTAACCAATAATTATGTAGTTTTGGAGAAAAAGAATGATTAATTGGATTTCCAACTACAAAATATTTTTTCATTTTTGTAGTTCCAAATATTCCTTAATTTTTTTAATAGGTAAGCCCATTATTGTATCTTCGTCTCCTTCTATGCTGCTGAACAAATTTCTACCCTCTCCCTCAATTTGATAAACATTATAAGCATAAAGATTTTCATCTGATATTTTGGATAAATATTCCTCTAATTCTAGATCTGAAAAATTTTTCATATTTAAGTTAGCTTTATCTGTGTAATTCCAAATCATTGAACCATTTTTTGAAATACAAACAGAGCTTATTAGGTGGTGTAATTTTCCATTAAGTTTTTTTAATATTGTCATTGCTTCTTCTCTGCTCTCAGGTTTTGAAATTAGCTCCCCATTTAAATCGATAACACTATCTGCACCAAGCACTATTTGGTCTTGCTTTTTCGCACTAACTTTATTTGCTTTTAATTCTGCTAAATTCTTTGAAATAATTTCGGGATTGGCATTCTCTTTTAGTAAAGCTAATTTTACAATATCTTCATCAACATTCGAAGGCTCAACAACACTTTCAATATTGTTTTTATCTAAAATATTTTTTCTAACCTTACTTTTGGATGCTAGGATAATTTTATTTTGCATTATTTGAATATATTTCGTGTATTTTAATAATTGAAGCAGCGGTTTCTTCAACAGATTTTCTTGTTACATCTATTAAAGGCCATTTGTATTTTTGGAATGTTTTTTTTGCTTGTAGAACTTCCTTTTTTATATTTTCTAAATTGGTATAATTAATACTTTCGGTTTCTTTTAATGAATTCATTCTATTTTTTCTCAAATCTGCCAATCTTTCGGGCTCTGTGCTTAATCCAACGACACAAGTCATATGAGGATTTTGCTTAAGTTTTTCAGGTAAAGAATTTTCATTTACCAGAGGAATGTTGGAAGTTTTAAAGCCTTTATTTGCCAAATATATAGAAGTTGGTGTTTTGCTGGTTCTACTGACACCAACAAGAATAATATCAGATTTTTCAACTTCACTTATTAAATTACCATCATCATGGTTCATGGTAAATTGAATAGCTTCAATTCTATCATAGTATTCATCATTCAAAACATGTTGACCGCTAGGTTCATGAGAAGCTTTTTGATTTAAAATTTTAGAAAAATTCAAAATTAAATTACCTAATACTCCAAAACAGGGTATCTTTTTTTTTTCACTTTCATTCGCCAAGTATTTAGCGAGATTATTATCCACAATAGTATATAAAATTATTGAATTTTCATTTTTTTTTGCATCTTCTAAAATTTTTAAAATTTGATTTTCTGTTCTTGTAAATGAGTAAGAGTGAACTTTATATTCTATATTTAGAAATTGTGCTTTAAGAGCTAAAAATATTCTGTCTAAAGTTTCACCAGTTGAATCAGATATTAAATAAATTTGATATGTGTTACTCATGAATAAATTGTTAATAAATTTGTATTATTTTAATTAAATTATACAATTTTAAATTTCCCTAATAAGACATGTAAAACCTGACTTTTATTAACAATAATAATAAATAGTCTAAAACAATCCACAAAAATTAAAATAATCAAAAAAGCTTCATTTTAAACAATTTTAATCATTAAACATGTTGATAAATTGTGAACATAATGTTTATAAAAAATAATCACCTTTATTCACAGGATATATTAATACTACAATAATTAAAAAAGACTTATTTATGAAACCTTTAAACAAAGTAATTACTAACAAAGATACGTCATTTAATCCTATATGGATAATGAGGCAAGCAGGTCGATATTTACCTGAGTTTAGAGAAATTAGAAAAAAAAATCCTGATTTTATTAACTTATGTTTGAATGATAGTTTGTCAGCTGAAATAACATTACAACCATTAAGAAGATTTGATATTGATGCTGCAATAATTTTTTCAGATATTTTAATGTTACCTTATGGTCTAGGTCAAAATGTAAAATTTGAGAAAAATTTTGGTCCTAAGTTAGAAGAATTAGATTTAAATGATGTAGCAAAAATTGACGAAATAGACTTTGTTGAAAAAATATACCCTGTTTATAAAGCAATTAAAAAAGTAAGCACAGATCCAATCGTAAAAAACAAAAATACCATTGGATTTGTAGGCGCCCCATGGACTCTTCTAGTTTATATGATTAATTTGAAATCCCCAAAAAAGGATTTGAATGAAAATTTTTTCAAAGATGAGTTTTTAATAAACAGAATTTTATTAATTATAGAAAAATTTTTAAAAGTTCATATCAAAAACCAAATAGATAATGGAGCAAATGTTATTCAAATTTTTGATAGTTGGGCTGGTTTACTAGAAGAAAAAGACTTACCAAATTATATTTATACACCTACCTTAAATTTAGTGGAATATGTTAAATCTCTAAATATACCGGTAATATGTTTTCCAAGGGAAATTAAAAATTATAAAGAGTTTTGTGAGATTGTTAAACCCGATGCAATAAGTATCGATTACAATGTAGATCCCAAAAGAATACTTAAAGATATAAAAATTCCTATTCAAGGAGGTTTAGATCCCAAAGTTCTTTTAACAGATTATGAAAATTTAAAAAAAGAAACTTCTAGATATTTAGAAATTTTTAAAGACCATCCATATATATTTAATCTAGGTCATGGTATTCTTCCTGAGACAGATCCAGAGATGGTTGAAAACTTAATAAAAATAGTAAAAAATAATTAAAATATGGACATTAATCATCCACCTATAAAACATGGAAAAACAGGCGTTCTAATTATTAATCTAGGCACACCAGATTCAACCAGTTGGCTTGATATAAGAAAGTATTTAAGAGAGTTTCTTTCAGATAGAAGAGTGATTGAAGTAAACCCTATAATTTGGCAAATAATTTTGAATTTATTTATTTTAACTTTCAGACCCTCAAAAACTGCTAAAGCTTATAAAGAGATTTGGATGAAAAATGAAAATATGTCTCCACTTTTATATTATACAAAAAAACAAAGTGAAAAAACTTCTCTGTCATTACAAAAAAAAGATGTTGTTTTGGATTTTGCGATGAGATATGGCAATCCAAGTATTAATAAGAAGATACATAAATTACATGAGATGGGATGTGAAAATTTAGTAATCCTTCCTCTTTATCCTCAATATGCAGCAGCAACAACGGCTACAGTTTGTGATGAAGTTTATAGAACACTAATGAAAATGAGATGGCAACCTTCTTTAAAAATAATACCACATTACGAATCCAACCCTCTTTACATTGATGCGCTTGTTAACTCAATTAATAAAAAAATTAATGAAATCAGTTGGAAGCCAGACTTAATTATAGCTTCCTATCACGGGATACCAAAAAAATATTTTGATAAAGGGGATCCGTATCATTGCTATTGTCATAAAACCACAAGGCTTATTACAGAAAAATTTAATTCTATTAAATTAAAAACTACTTTTCAGTCAAGGTTTGGGCCGCAAGAATGGCTTCAACCATATACTGATAAAACTTTAGAAAATTTACCCAAAGAAGGAATTAAGAATGTTCTTACAATTTGCCCAGGTTTTTCATCTGATTGTGTAGAAACCTTAGAGGAAATATTAATTCAAGGCAAAGAAAGTTTTATAAATGCCGGAGGGATTAATTTTGATATGGTCCCATGTCTTAATGATAATGATGACCATATATTTTTGATAAAGTCTTTAATTGAAAACAACCTTTGATTAATGAACACATATTTATTATTTAAATCTTTACATTTAATTGCAGTTGTTTCCTGGATGGCAGGTCTTTTATATTTACCAAGAATTTTTGTTTATCATGTCGAGAATAAAGAAAAGAAAGAAGCTACCAGCATATTTGAAGTGATGGAGAGAAAATTATTCTTTTATATTATGCGTCCTGCAATGATATTTACTTGGGTGTTCGGATTAGTTTTGATTTACTTAAATGGAATAGAAATTTTTTCGCAATTGTGGTTTCAAATAAAGATCGTCTTGATAATCTTACTATCAGCCTATAATGACTTTTTGGGGAAATGTCTTGATAACCTAAAAAATTCTACAAATACAAGATCTGCTAAATTCTTTAGAATTATTAATGAAATACCAACAGTAATTTTGATTATTGTGGTATTTTTAGTTATTTTTAAGCCAATCTAGGGTTGAAATAATAAATTCAGTATATATATTAAAAGGACCGATAAGTCCTTATCAAAAAATAAATCATGAACATTCAAGAACTTAAACTTAAATCATCCGAACAGCTTATTACACAAGCAGAAAAGCTTGGTATTGAGAATGCTAGCACATTAAGAAAACAAGAAATTCTTTTTGCTATACTTAAAAAAGTTGCAGAAAAAGAGGAAATAACTGGCGTAGGTGTCTTGCAGTTACTACAAGATGGCTTTGGTTTTCTTAGAGCAATGGAGTCTAATTATCTTCCAGGACCAGATGATATTTATGTAAGTCCAAGTCAGATTAGAAAATTTGGTTTAAGAACAGGAGATACTGTCGAAGGACCAGTTAGAGCTCCTAAAGAGGGAGAAAGATACTTTGCATTATTACAAGTAAGTAAAATTAATTTTGAAGAGCCTGAAAAAACAAGACATAAAATTGCATTTGATAACTTAACGCCATTGTATCCAGATAAACAATTAGTAATGGAAATAGAGACAACTAAGGTAGAAAAAAAACCAGATCTTACCCCAAGATTAATTGATCTCGTTAGCCCAATCGGTAAAGGGCAAAGATCAATAATTATCTCACCACCTAAAGCGGGTAAGACTATGATATTACAAAGTATTGCAAACTCAATAGCTAAAAATTATCCAGAGTGTTATTTGATAGTTTTATTAATAGATGAACGTCCTGAGGAAGTTACAGATATGCAAAGGACAGTGAAAGGTGAAGTAATTAGTTCTACATTCGATGAACCAGCACAAAGACACGTTGCTGTCGCAGAAATGGTAATTGAAAAAGCAAAAAGATTAACTGAACATAAAAAAGATGTCGTTATTTTATTAGACTCCATAACAAGATTAGGTAGGGCTTATAACGCTGTCATACCAAGCTCAGGAAAAGTTTTGACAGGAGGTGTTGATGCAAATGCGCTTCAGAGACCTAAAAGATTTTTTGGAGCAGCAAGAAATATTGAGGAAGGTGGATCATTAACAATCATTTCTACTGCTCTGATTGATACTGGTAGCAGAATGGATGAAGTTATTTTTGAAGAATTTAAAGGAACAGGTAACAGCGAAACCGTCTTAGATAGAAAAATTGCAGATAAAAGAATTTATCCTGCAATTGATATAACAAAATCTGGAACAAGAAGAGAGGAACTCTTGTTTGATAAAAATGATTTACAGAAAATGAATGTGTTAAGAAGAATAATTGCTCCAATGGGAACTATGGATGCAATTGAGTTTATAAATTCAAAATTAAAAGATACTAAAAATAATGCTGAGTTCTTTAACTCAATGAATAAACCAGCATAAAAATTTTCTATAACATTTTAAGTTTTACAGTGATGTTAATTTGAAGATATAATCTTTAAATGACAATTTATGCCTTATCGACTGGACCTGGCATTTCAGGTGTTGCTATTATTAGAATTTCAGGGGAGGAGTCTTCTAAAGTAATTGAGGCCTTAACAGGCAAAAAGATTCCTAAGCCAAGAATAGCAACATTAAGAAAAATCAATAAAATCAACACTTCTGAGCTAATTGATGAAGGTCTAATACTATGGTTTCCTGGGCCTGAGAGCTACACAGGCGAAGATATGGCTGAGATACAAGTTCACGGTAGTAAAGCTGTAGTAGACGCCCTCCACTCTTCTATTTCTCAAATTGGAAATTGTAGATTAGCAGAGCCAGGCGAATTTACTAAACTTGCATTTCAAAATGGAAAAATAAACTTATTAGAAGCAGAAAGTATAGCTGATCTAATTTCATCTGAAACAGAAATTCAAAGACAACAAGCAATTAAAATTATGAATGGAAAGTCTGCAGATCAATTTAATTTTTTAAGAGAAAAACTTTTAAAAATTTTGTCTCATGTTGAAGCTAAAATTGATTTTCCGGATGAAGATTTGCCGAACAATATATTGGATGAAATCAAAAATGATTCAAATGATGTTATTGAAAAAATTGAAAAGATTTTAAATGATCAAAAAGTCGGAGAAAGAATTAGAGAAGGTTTTAAGATTGCAATTCTTGGACCTACTAACGCAGGGAAATCTAGTTTAATAAATCATTTATCAAATAGAGATGTTGCAATTGTTTCTGAAATAGCTGGCACTACAAGAGATGTTATCGAAACTCATCTTAATATAGATGGTTATCCCGTAATAATATCTGACACCGCGGGGATAAGAGAATCTAAAGATGAGATAGAAAAAAAAGGTATTAAATTATCTTTAAATAGAGCCGAAGAAGCAGATTTAAAGCTTGTAGTGGTAGACGCAAAAAGCCTTGATTTTACTGATGTTTTGAAGGGTTTATTAGATGAAAATGCAATTTTAGTTATAAACAAGTCTGATCTTTTAGAAAAAGAAATAGATTCAGAAATAAAAAATATAAATCATGTTTTAATCTCAATTAAAGATAACAAAAATATTGATGAACTAATTTCAAAAATAAAAAATAATTTAAAAAATAAATTTATAACTAGTGATGATATTTTAATTACTAGAGAAAGACATAGACAACATTTAAAACAGTGTTTAGACCATTTGAATAATTTTAATCAAAAAAAAGAAATAGAAGATTTTGATAAAGCAGCAGAAGATTTAAGATTAGCTACTAGACATTTGGGTATGATCGTTGGAAAAGTTGATGTAGAAGAGATATTAGGTAGTATTTTCAACGATTTTTGCATCGGTAAGTAATCCCCCATTTTCCTTGTTTTTTAGGCATTTTTTATCAAAAACTGTTGATAATTAATATTTATTTACAAAAAAATGAGCCTGTCTTGTAAATTATGTATTCACATATAAATTCAACTCATGAAAAATGATTTGACATTTGATGTAGTTGTAATTGGTGGTGGTCATGCAGGATGTGAGGCAGCTGCAGCTTCAGCTCGTCTAGGTGTAAACACAGCCTTATTCACTCATAAGATAGAAACGATTGGTGAGATGTCATGTAACCCTGCAATAGGTGGTTTAGGTAAAGGTCATTTAGTTCGAGAAATAGATGCACTCGATGGTGTTATGGGAGATGTTGCAGATAAATCAGGCATACAATTTAGATTATTAAATAGAAGCAGAGGGCCAGCTGTGCGTGGACCAAGAACGCAATCAGATAGGGCGCTATATCGTAAATTTATGCAAGAAAAACTGCTAAACTACTGTAATTTAAGCATTTTTTCAGATCCTGTAATAAAGTTTATTTTTAATAATAATGCCATAAGTGGTTTTGAAACAAAAGAAGGTAAGAAGGTATCATGTAATAAGTTAATACTAACAACAGGAACTTTTTTAAATGGTTTGATACATATAGGTGATGAAAGAACACCAGCAGGAAGGTATGATGAAAAACCTTCAACAGGTTTAAGTGAACAATTAGCAAAATATGATTTTAAAATTGGAAGATTAAAAACTGGAACACCTCCTAGGTTAGATGCAAGAACGATTAATTTTGAAAATCTTGAGGAACAATTTGCAGATGATGATCCTTATTTTTTTTCTTTCTTAACTAATAAAAATTTAAACAAACAAGTGTCATGTCGAATGACTTATACAAATGAGAAGGTTCATAAAATTATAGAAAAAAATTTAGCCAAAAGTGCAATGTACTCAGGTAACATAAAAGGAGTCGGTCCAAGATATTGTCCATCTATAGAAGACAAGATAGTAAAATTTGCAGATAAAGTTCGTCATCAGATCTTTTTAGAGCCAGAAGGGCTTAATGACCACACAATTTATCCAAATGGGATCTCTACATCGCTCCCAGCTGATGTACAAGAAGAAATATGTAATAATATCAATGGTTTAGATAATGTTAGAATTATAAGACCAGGATATGCTATAGAATATGACTATATAGATCCACGTGAACTATTCTTGACCCTTGAAACAAAGAAGATCAGCAATCTATATCTTGCTGGACAGATTAACGGAACTACGGGATATGAAGAAGCCGCTGCACAAGGACTTATAGCCGGTATAAATGCAGCTTTATCTGTTAAGAATTCTGAGCCTTTTATTCTTGATAGATCAGATGCCTACATTGGGGTAATGATTGATGATTTAGTTACTAAGGGAGTAGCGGAGCCATACCGTATGTTTACATCAAGAGCTGAATATCGATTGAGTTTGAGAGCAGATAATGCAGATCAAAGATTGACAGCCAAGGGAATAGAAATTGGGTTAATTGGAGAGGCAAGAAAAGCTTTATATTTAGATAAATTTGACAAAATTGAAAAAATTAATTTAAAAATGAGCAAATCAAGTATTACACCATCTAAAGCAGCAAAATTTGGAATTAAAATAGCGAAAGATGGAATATTGAGGTCTTCAAATGAGTTGCTAACCCAAAAGGACGTAAATATGATTAAAATTAGGGAAATATGGCCTGAAATACCCTATTTTAGTAAAGAAATTGATGAACAGGTAGAAATTAATGCTCATTACAGGGGATATTTAAAGAAGCAAAAAGCTGATATTTTAGCATTTAAGAGAGATGAGAACTTAATTATTCCTGATAAAATTAATTATGATGGGCTTTCAGGTTTATCTAATGAGGTAAAAGCTAAATTTAAAAAAATAAAGCCTAAAACCATGGGTCAAGCCCTAAGAATTGATGGAATAACCCCAGCAGCTGTATATATTTTGTTGTCACATGTAAAAAGAAAGTCTATTAAGCATATAGCTTAATGGATCAAGAAATTTTAAATTCTTACTCTAGACTTAATGATCTAAATGTTTCACGTGAAACATTTTTAGACTTTGAAAACTATATATCTCTGATTCTTGAAAAAAATAAAAAAATTAACATAATTGGTCAAAATACAGCGTCAAAAAACGCTATAATTGAGCGTCATATTATAGATTCAGCACAAATAATTGATTTTGTTGATTTAAATTGCAATACAACCGTAGATTTAGGCTCTGGGGCTGGTTTCCCAGGAATTATAGTGGCAATTATATTAAAAAACATGAAAAATAAAATGAATGTGCATCTATATGAAAAAAGCTACCATAAAAGCCATTTTTTAAAAGAAGTTTCAGAAAAATTAAATTTAAATACAAAAGTTTTTCAAAAAAATATTTTTGAGATAAAAAATTTAGAGACAGGAACAGTTATGTCGAGAGCATTTAAACCTATGCCTGTTGTTTTAGATTTAGTTTATGAAAATTTTTCGAAATATAAAAATTTAATTTTCTTTATGGGTAAAAACGGAAAAAAAGTTTTTGAAAATTCTAAAAAAAAATGGAATTTGGAATATATAGAAAAGAAAAGTTTAACAAGTAAGGATTCATTCTTGATAAATATAAAAAAAATTAAAAAGAAAAATTAAAAAGAAATTTAAAAAAAATAAATGCAAATTATTTCAGTCATAAATCAAAAGGGTGGGGTAGGAAAAACCACAACCGTAATCAATCTAGCTGCTGGTCTGTCACAACTTAATAAAAAAATTTTAGTTATTGATCTAGATCCTCAGGGAAATGCCACTACAGGTCTTGGATTATCAAATACGGATAACTCAAGTGACACAATTTATGGTGTGCTGAACGGAACTAAGGAAATTTATCAAGCAATAAAGAAAACACAGTTTGAAAATTTGGATTTGATAACTTCAAACGTTGACTTATCAGGTCTAGAAGTTGAAACAGCTAATGACACTAATAGAGCATTTATTCTAAAGCGTAAATTAGCCGCCTATTTAAACGATTCTAGAGGAAATTATGATTATATACTTATTGACTGCCCTCCTTCACTTAGTTTGCTCACTGTCATGGCCCTAGTATGCTCTAGTTCACTTCTGGTTCCTCTGCAGACAGAATTTTTTGCACTAGAGGGCTTAACACAGCTCATGAAGACTATTGAAAGAATAAAAGTAAGTTTAAATCCAGAATTAAAAATCCGAGGCATACTTTTAACGATGTATGACAAAAGAAATAAGCTATCATCACAAGTTGAGAAAGAGGCTAGAGATTATTTTAGTGAGAAAGTTTACTCAACAGTAATACCAAGAAATGTTAGACTATCGGAAGCACCATCTCATGGAGTACCAGTTTTAATTTATGATAAATCATGCCCAGGTAGTAAGTCATATTTTAGCTTCACAGATGAATTTATAAATCAAGAGTCAACAATAGGGAGTGCTGCTTAATGAATAAAATTAAAAAAGGTCTAGGAAGAGGTTTATCATCATTGATCGGTGAAGTAAAAGCGGAAGCCCAAGCCAATCAATTGCAAGTTAGTGAACTTGTCCCAAATAAGTATCAACCAAGAAAAATATTTGATGAAAAAAATTTGGAAGAGCTAACCAATTCTATTAAAGAAAGAGGTATGATACAGCCAATTATTGTCAGAAAATCAAATGATGATAAATCAAAATTTGAAATAATAGCAGGAGAGAGAAGGTGGCTTGCGGCACAAAGAGCTGGTCTTCATAATGTCCCTGTAGTTATTACTGAAGCTGATGACTTGAAATCTTTAGAATTTGCGATCGTCGAAAATGTTCAAAGACATGATCTTAATCCTCTTGAAGAAGCGCAAGGTTATAAAAGATTAATCGATGAATTTTCTTATGATCAGGAGAAAGTAGCAAAATTTATCGGCAAAAGCAGAAGTCATATAGCAAATGCATTGAGAATTCTTAGTTTGCCTGATGATGTAATTCAATTAATTGAAAGTAAAAAATTAACATCTGGTCACGCAAAAATTTTAGTTGGTCTTAAAAATTCAAGTTTTGTAGCATCAAAAATTGTCGAAAAAAAACTCTCTGTTAGACAAACTGAAAATTTTGTTAAATTGTTTAAAAATAACAAACCTAAATCTAGTATTATTAAAGATTCAAACATTATTGCTCTTGAATTGTCTATCTCAAATAAAATTGGTCTAAATGTAGATATTAAAAATAATAAAAGAAATAAGGGAAAAATAAGTTTTGAATATAAAGATTTAGATCAATTAAATAAAATTATAGATATAATTAAAACTAATTATTAGTTTTTTTAGATACTAAATCTAATAAAAAATCTGTTATCTGATTGATTGAATTATTGTAATTTTTTTTTATAGATAACTCAATATCACTTAATTGATAAAGTGCCTCTTTAATTTTTTGAGGCGTCCAATTTATAATTTGTTTTTTGGTAATTTCTTTTTCTTTCCAAAAAATTGGCGGTTTTGCAGTTGAAATAGTTAGATCCAAATTTTTATTTTTTTGAAACTCTGTACAAAGACTTAATATTTTTTTTAGTTTACTTAGAAAAATTCTTGTTATTATTATACTGTCTTCACTGCTAAAATTATTTTCAATTAAAATATTAACTGTTTTGTTTTTATTTTTTGCCAAACAATTATCAATTAATTCTATAAAACTATGGTTTTCAACCAAATTGGTTAATTTTGATATATTTTCATAGTTGATTTTTTTTCCATTTTTAACGAAATGTGTGATTTTTTCTAATTCCATAAATAATAATTTTCTATCTCCATTACATCTGTTTACAACAAGATTTAAATTTGATGATGAGATTGAGATATTATTTTTTTTAAGAATTTGAAATGCAAGCTTTGTGAGAGTTTCGTCTGTATCTGGATAGCATGGAATGCAAAAGTGTTTTTTAGATTTCTCGAATAAAGATCTTATTTTAGATTTTTTCTCTAAACTATCTGAGTCAAGAATAATCATTAGATCTTCAAACTCTTTTTCTACTATTTCTGATATGATTTCACATATTTTGTCCGTTACTCTTGATATAAAAATGATTTTTTCCTCCTCAAAAAATGATTTAGAGCTTATAGTTTCAAAGAATTCGTTAGGTTTACTTAATATTTCTGACTCTTCGTAATTTGACGAAATTACTTTGTTTACCAATAAAGAAGATTTTATTTGATTTTTTAAACCTTCATTTTTTCCATATAAAAGAATAATTGAATTTTTTTTTATATTTATTTTTTTTATTTCAAAACTTTTAATTATCATTCAAAATTGAAAGCTCCATAATAATTTTATTTGAAATTGAAGATGCAAAATTTTGTTTTATAATTCTTTCTTCCTTTTGTTCTTCAAAATTATCGTCATTTTTATCTATAATTTTTTTCTCTACTATTGTAATTTCCTTTAAAACTTTTTCTTTAGTAATAATTGTAATATTAGCTTCTGCAGATAGTTCAAAGTTTTTTGTATTAGCTGCCTTATCTTTTGAATAAATTAATTTTTTATAATTAGAAATTATTTTAATTTTGAATTTTTTATTATGTTTGTCATCTTGAAATTTGCCTAAATATGTTTTCAAATAATTATTTAAAATTCTTTCACCCTCTAACTCTATTGATGTAATTGAAAAATTAGCATTTTTATTATTTGAATGTATTGGAGAGAATCCACAATGAGATATTAAATTAAATATAATTAATATTGATATTATTTTTTTAAACATCCGATTTAGATTATTATATTCATAAGTTTATTAGGAATAAAAATTATATTTTTTATTGATTTATCTTTAATATAATTATTAATCTTTTGATTATTTTTAATGTTTTCTAGTATATCCTTTTCCTTAAGATCAGCTTTGGTTTCCATTACCCCTCTTGTTTTTCCGTTAATTTGAATTACAAAATTGATCTTATCAGTAATTAATATTTTTTTATTTATTTTTGGCCAATAAAATGTGTTTTTTGGGTTGGCGATGTTTAAATTTTTTAAACATTCAGAAGAAAAATGAGGAATAACCGGACTCATTGCTATTAAAATCTTAGTATAATTTTCAACCCATGTCTCACGGTTAATTTGACTATTAATTATTTTATTTATTGATGAATAAACCTCGTGAAAATTTGCAATTATTTTATTAAAACTAAAATTTTCAATATTATTTTGAACAGAGTTCACAAATTCTGTGGTAATTCTCTCAAGATCATTTTGAGATTTACCTTTATGATTGTTTTCAATTTCATTTAGTATTTTTAAATTTAAGTACCATAATTTTTGTAAAAATTTGAATGATGAACTCATTCCTTCATCTGACCATTGAACGTCTTTTTCTGGAGGACTATCTGATAATATAAAAATTCTTACAGCATCAGCACCATATTCTTTAATTATTCTTTCTGGATCAATTGTGTTCTTTTTTGATTTTGACATTGATTCAGATGGACCAACTTTGACTGGATGTGTTGAATCTTTTTCTAGAAATTTTTTTCCATCTATAGTTATCAATTCATCCGGGCTTACCCAATTATTATTTTGGTCTTTATATGTTTCATGACAAACCATACCCTGGGTGAACAATCCTTTAAAAGGTTCTTTAATATCAAATTTTTGATTATCTAATGAAAGGGCATGCATAAAAAATCTAGAGTATAACAAATGAAGTATAGCGTGCTCTACACCTCCTATGTATTGATCTACTGGCATCCAATATTTTATGTCTTCATAATCATAACCATAACTTGATTTATCTGCTGAGCAAAATCTTAAAAAATACCATGAGGAGTCAACAAAAGTATCCAAGGTGTCAGTTTCTTTAGTGTGTTCCTTTCCATTAATAATTATTTTTTTCCAATTTTTCATTTCATCTAGAGGATTTCCAGTTGAATTAAATTTATTTATTTCTGGTAATTTTATAGGAAGCAATTCTTTTGGAACCTTAACAGGGTTATTTTTTTCATCGTAAGCAATTGGTATTGGACACCCCCAATATCTTTGTCTAGAAATTCCCCAATCTTTTAATCTAAAATTAATCTGTTTTTTTCCTAAATTATTTTTTTCTAAATAATCAATAGTTTTTGGTATTGATTCATTTGGTACTTTTAAATCGTTTAAAAATTTTGAATTAAAAAGTATTCCTTCCTCAATAAAAGCTTTTTCATTTATAATAATATTATCTTTATCTTTAGGCCTAACAACAGGTGTTACTTGCAAATTATATTTCCTTGCAAAATCTAAATCTCTTTGATCATGTGCAGGACATCCAAAAACTGCACCCAATCCATAATCCATTAATACAAAATTAGCAAAATAAACTGGTACTTTAATTTTTGGATCTAAAGGGTTTATCGCTAGTAAATCAGTCTTGAAACCCAGTTTTTCCGCTACCGCAATAGACTCTTCAGTTGTACCTGTCTTAGAACATTCTTCTCTAAATTTTTTGAAATCAGGATTTGATGAGTAAAATTCTGCGATAGGATGATCTATAGATAATGCTAAAAAAGACATCCCAAATAAAGTATCTGGTCTAGTAGTATAACATTTAATTTCTTTAATATTCTTTTCTGACTCTATTTTAAAATTTATTTCGCAACCAAAAGATTTACCTATCCAATTTTTCTGCATAACTTTTACTTTTTTAGGCCAATCAGGCAATTCATCTAATCCTTGGAGTAAGTCATTAGAAAATTTGGAAATATTAAAAAACCATTGATTTAACTTTCTCCTTTCAACTGTTGCTCCAGATCTCCAACCTTTACCATCTATTACTTGTTCATTCGCTAAAACTGTTTGATCAACTGGATCCCAATTGACATAGTTTTCTTTTCGATAAACAAGTCCTTTATCATAAAGTTCTAAAAAAAATTCTTGTTGGTGTTTATAATATTCTGGAGAACAAGTTGAAATTTCTCTATCCCAATCAATAGAAAGTCCTAATTTTTTAAGCTGAGACTTCATTGTTAAAATATTTTTTTCAGTCCAATCTTTAGGATTTAAATTATTTTGTCTTGCTGCATTTTCTGCTGGCATTCCAAAAGAGTCCCATCCCATAGGATGTAAAACATTATAACCTTGCAAAGATTTATATCGTGCAAGAACATCTCCGATAGTGTAATTTCTAACATGGCCCATGTGAATTTTTCCAGATGGGTAAGGAAACATTTCAAGACAATAGAACTTTTTTTTATTCTTATCTGTTTTTACTTTGAAACTTTTTTCTTTGTCCCAATAATTTTGCCACTTTTCTTCTATTATTTTAAAATTGTAACGTTCCATAAATTTTTCTTAAGCAGGGTTTTTACCAACTAAAATAGATTATTTCTTTTTATTTTTTTTTTTATTTTTATCTTCCTCTTTGTAAAGGGAAGCTTTTGCTAGAATTTCTTTCTTTAACTCTGATGTAAGTGCACCATTATTTTCTGAGATTTTACAATTCATAAAATTCGCTTCACAATTTCTGTTAAAAACTTTTATTTTTAAAGCATCTGATCTAATTTCGTTTGTGAGAAATCTAATAGATATCTTTATACTTTCATTTGAATTTTGATTAGATGAGTACCAATCTGTTATAATGACGCCGCCACTATAATTTACAGAAGATAAAGGCATGAAATCTATTACATCCAATGAAGCTCTCCAAAGCTCATTTGCACTTGCAAACTCAAAAACCCCACCTTTTCCACTTTCGAACAAGTCGTTATTTAGTGTAAATCCTCGACCTTCCTCTATATTTTTTTTCACTCTTTCTTCGGGATTTGCAGGGAATTTTCTTGCGTCTGCACCTGGAATTTTTCCGTTACAAGAATATAAAAGTAATGGAATTAAAGTAAAAAAAAGGAGTTTTTTTAATGAGTTGTGAGAAAAAATTTTTGTTATCATTTTTCTGTTTCTTATACATTATAAAGTTAATTTTGCTTAAATATTAAGAAAATAGGATAGAATGTTGCAAAAATGCAACATAATTCAATTTTTATAAAGATTTAGAGGTTTTTTCATAAAAATATGGCCCACAGTGATAAATATACGACGTTTATTATTAATAATAAAAACTAATAAAAGGAGTAATTAATATGAACATTAAAAAAATAGGTTTAACTGCATTAGCGGGATCGCTTGTAGTTACTTCTGCACATGCTGGTGCAATGTCAGCAAGTGGTACAGCTAGTATGGCGTTGAAAAATGATTCAGGGACTCAGACTGGTAAATCATGGACAATGGGTAACAGTGTTATCTTATCTGGTGGTGGAGAACTAGATAATGGTATCAATGTGTCTTTATCATTTGAATTAGATTCAGGTGTTGATACTGGAACTGGAACTGGTCCGTTTGACAGTCATTCAATGACTTTAAGTTCTGATGGACTTGGAACTTTAGTATTCGCTGGTCACGGTGGATCTTCAGCTCAAGGTGCTATAGATACTACTGCAGCTGGTGATTTATGGAACAACGGTTCAGGTATTACTGGTATAACTGCTGCTCAGTCTGGAGACAACAGCATGTTCTACACATTGCCTGCAATGGTTGATGGTGTTGCAATTACAGCATCTTACTCACCAGGAAGAGCTTCACAAGACTCACACACTGCGTTTGCTTTAGCTTACACAGGTGTTGAAGGCTTAACTTTGAACTATGGTCAAGGTGACTCTGGAGCTCCAGGATCTGAAGTAACTTCTACAACTATGAAAGCATCATATGCTGTAGGTTCTTTCACATTAGGTGCTTCAAAAACAGAAGCTGACAAAACTGGTGCATCAGACAGAGAAGTAACATCTTACAATGTTGCTTATACAGTATCTGATGATATTTCTATCGGTTACGGTGTTGAAACTTTTGATACTGCAGGAAGTTCAGTTGATGAAGAGATGAGAGGATTTAATATCTCTTACACAACTGGTGGTATGACATTAGGTGCAGCACAATATGAAGGTGAAGGTATTGGAAACAGCGCTACATCAGAAAAAGACAGATGGAAATTAAGTGCATCATTTGCATTCTAATTTAGTCTAGATAAATAATTATAAAAAGGGCCCCTTTTTAGGGGCCTTTTTTTTACTCAAAATAAGATATTCCAGCAAATTTAGTCTGTTTCAAAATTTTAAGTTTTTTTAAGTTTTTTTTTGAAATACCACCCAAAACAACAACTTCTTTTCGTGTGAGCTGTGAAAGTAGTTTAAATTTATTTATCCCTAAATAATTTTTATTTTTTTTAAATAAAGAGGATAGAAAAATTTTACCAACTTTTTGTGCCTCTTTAGTTCTAATTTCTCCAAGATTATGAGCTGATCCCACAATTTCAAAATTTGTTTTAAAAGAATAAGCTAGATGTTTTGTGTTTTTATTAAAAGATGGAATATATGCTCCATCTAAATTAAGTTTTATTGCAATTCTAATATTATTAGATAAGTAAAACTTTATTCCTTTTTTTTTGCAATAGTTTTTAATTTTTAAAATAAGTTTTTCATTTACTGTTTCTGAGGAATAATTTCTATAAATAATAGTTGTTTGATTATCTAATTTATCAATATTGTTTGTTTCAAATTTATTTATGAAGTAATATTTAATATCTTTATGCATAATACTGTAAAAAATTTATTAGAAATTGATAATAATATTAAAGTTCATCTCAATAAATTAAATATTAATAGCAAGTCCAAAATTATAGCAGTATCTAAAACTTTTAGAATTGATAAAATTTTACCACTTATAGAATATGGACATATCGATTTTGGAGAAAATAAAGTTCAGGAAGCAATTGAAAAATGGACAGATATTAAAAAAAATAATTTACAAATTAAGTTGCACATGATTGGTAAATTACAGACAAACAAAGTAAAATATGCTGTTAAAATATTTGATTACATTCATTCCGTTGATAGTGCAAAACTTGCAAAAAAAATTTCTGATGAACAAAATAAAATAAATAAAAAAATTAAAGTTTTTTTACAGATAAACATAGGCGATGAAAATCAGAAATCAGGCATTAATAAAACCGAGGTAAGCCAGCTAGTTACTTATTGTAAAGAAATTGGATTAGATTTAATTGGCTTAATGTGTATTCCTCCAGCAAATGTTGATCCTAATAATTATTTTGAAGAGATGAACAGACTTAATAAATCCTTTGGTTTTGAAGAGTTAAGTATGGGCATGTCCTCAGATTATCTCAATGCTGTTAAGCATTTCGCTACCTATGTTAGAATTGGATCTAGTATTTTTGGTCACAGAAATTAAAAAATTTTAATTTTAGAATTTTTTTTAATTAATTTAAGTAGGATTAGAAAATCCTTTTTATTTATAGCAACACATCCATCTGTAGGCTTGTAATCTTTAGTTAAGTGAATAAAAATGCAACTTCCTAGACCAGTAATAGGTTTTTCAAAATTATATTTAATTGGTATTAGAAAATCATATTTATGATCTTTTCTTAGTAATTTTTCATGACCAACTTTTTTCTCAATTTTGATAAGCTTGTTATATTTTTTAGGAAAATGAATATCATCACACCAACCCATATTTTTTTTTATTTCAATACATCTTAATGAAGTTAATGGTTTTTTTAATCTATCCTTCCTAAAATAAAGATTTTCAATTTTAAAGGTACCTATTGGAGTCTTTTTATCTCCCTCTTTTTTATTCTTTGTTGTTCCTTTTTTTCCTAAACAACACTTAAACATAAATTCATCTATTTGAAGAGTATGTTTATTTTTCAGTAAAATTGTCATATTCTATAATTGTGCAAGCTCAGAATTTAATAATATATAAATTTTCGCAACTATATCATATCCTTAAAGAAATAGAGTTAGATTTAAATTTTAAAATTTTATTTGTAGATAATGAAAATATTTTAAACGATACAATTAAAGATCTTAATAATTATTTGATTATAACAGATAGAGAATATTCAGGTATTAGCCATCAATTTGTTTTAAATGATATACCTGTCAACATTTCTAAATTTAAAGAAAAAATAAATATTGAATTTTTAAAAGTACAATTCAACAGTCAATCAGAAGTCAAAGTAAATAATTATATTATAGATTTAAATTCAAGAGAAATATCAGCAAAAAACATCAAGCTCAAATTAACTGAAAAAGAAATTAATACAATTATATTTTTGTCTAAATCAAATAAACCAGTTAGCATCGATGAGTTACAAGAAAAAGTATGGAGTTATCAAACTGACATAGAAACCCACACTGTTGAGACTCATATATATCGTTTAAGAAAAAAAATTTTAAATACTTTTAAGGATAATGAATTTATAATCAGTAAAAAAAATGGTTATCAAATTAATTAAGAAAAACCCTATTGCTAAAAACTTATTTTCTAAAAAGTATAAACCAAAAACAATCAAACCTAAAAAAGGTAAGGGTAGTTTTAAAAGAAAGAAAATTTAAACCTAAAGCCTTGCTCCAATTTGTTGTATTACTTTTGATGACATTTCAGTACCTTTTTCAAGGCAATCTTTTGTAGACAGTTTATTTATGTACCCATGTAAAAATCCAGCAGCAAAGAGATCACCTGCACCTGTAAGATCAACTATGTTTAGATTTTTTTGAATACCACTTTCAACAACTGCATTACCATTAATTGCAACTGCACCTTTTTCACCCCTGGTTATAATGATTAATTTATTTAGTTGTTTTGAAAAATTTACAACTTCATTAAAATTATTTGCGTCAATTAATGACGTAATTTCCTGTTCGTTAGCAAAAGTTATATCTAGTTTGTTTTTAACTAAGTTTAAAAAATGAGGTTTGTGTCTATCCACACAAAACAAGTCAGAGAGTGACATTGCAACCTTGTTTGCGTTATTTATAGCTTTATCAAATGCTTTTTTTGGATCCCCTTCATCCCATAAATAACCTTCTAAAAATATTATTTCGCTTTTTTTAATAGCTTCTGAACTAACATCATTTTCATTTATTTTTCCTGCTGTACCTAAAAAAGTACACATTGTTCTTTCAGAATCAGGTGTTACTAATATTAGACACGTTCCAGTTGGCAACTCCTCTTTTTTTTTTGAATAAAAAAACTCAACTTTTTCTTTTTTTAACCCTGCCTCATAATTACTACCAAACTGATCATCGGAAATTTTACCTATAAAACCAACTTTATCGCCAAGTTGAGATATACCAACTATTGAGTTTGCAACCGATCCTCCAGATACTGTTTTTTCTATTTTAAGATTTTTTAATAAACTTTTGAATTCATTTTCATCAAAGAATAATTTCATCGTACTTTTTGTAAGATTATTTTGCTCAATGAAACTGTCATCCACTTTACAAATAACATCTACAATTGCATTACCTATTCCTAAAATTTTCATATTAAGCTTTTTTGGTAATAACAGGTTTTTTTCTATTTGGGTAGCAAGTAGTACATATTTCACATCTTAAACCATAACAATCCCTGGCTTTACAATATTCTCTACCATAAAATATTATTTGTAGATGAAGTTTGGACCATTTTTTTTTAGGAAAAATTCTTTTCAAATCTTTTTCAGTTTGAACTACATTTTTCCCATTTGTTAAACCCCACCGTTGTGCGAGCCTATGAATGTGAGTATCAACTGCAAAAGCTGGGTGTCCAAAACCTTGGGACATTACTACACTTGCTGTTTTATGGCCTACACCAGGTAATTTTTCGAGTTCTTCAAAAGTTCTAGGCACTTTGCCTTTATGTTTTTCCAGCACTTGTTTTGACATCAAATAAATGCTTTTGGCTTTAACTCTAAAAATCCCGATTTTTTTTATCAATTTTTCAATTTTTTTTCTTCCTAATTTTACAAAATGCTCAGGTTTAAAGTATTTTGGATAAATATCTTTAGTTACATTATTAACATTTACATCAGTACATTGTGCAGAAAGCAGCACAGAAATTAATAATGTAAATGTATTTTTACTTTTTAAAGGAACAGGGGCTTTAGGATAAATTTTATTTAGAGTTTTAATTATAACTTTTGCTTTTTGTTTTTCATTCATTATGAAAAGTTAAGCAAATCTCTCATA
>QCGU01000002.1 GCA_003278165.1 Pelagibacteraceae bacterium AG-390-A02 | reverse complement strand
GAATGTTTTTTTACATAGTTTTTTCGCTAAATTTTCTCCTTCAGGAATTTGGAAAGCATTTGATACATGCCAAACCTTTTTTGCTTGGTTATTTATAGTTTTGACTAAACTTGGATGAGCATGACCTAAAGAATTAACGGCAATACCCATAACAAAATCAAGATATTTTTTTCCATCTGTAGAGTAAAGATAGCTTCCCTTACCATACTTAAATGAAATTTTTTTTCTGTTATAATTTTTTGCTAAATTGCTCATAAATTAAATTTGTTTTTATAAATTTTATTTTATAGATACAAGTTATGATTGAAAACCTTAGTACATTTAGGTTGGGTTTATTGTTGATAACTCTAACTTTTTGATTGTTTCATTTAAATTAATAACAGTATATTGTCTATTTATAAATATTAAACACAACATATAGATATGAGTTGGACTGAAGAAAAAGTTTCAAAATTAAAGGAATTATGGGGCAAAGGTAACACGGCCAGTCAAATAGCTGAGATTATAGGAGGCATAAGTCGTAATGCAGTCATTGGAAAAGCTCATAGATTAAATCTTTCTGCAAAAATTAAAACAAGAACTGCAACATCAAATAAAAATTTTGAAAATTCCATTGAGGAAAATAATGCAAAATCTCGAAGAGGTCGTAAGAGCAAATTTAAATCATTAATTATTGAAAAAGATTTCGAACCAGAAAATCCTAAACAATTAGAAGAGCTTGACGAAAGTTCATGTAAATGGCCTATAGGTCATCCAGATGAAAAATCATTTTATTTTTGTGGTAGATCTTCCTTAAAGGATTTTTCTTATTGTAAGCTTCATTTACTTTATGCTTATCAGCCAAAAGGTAAAAAAGAGGAAGTTACAGAAAAAGAAGAAGTTCCAGAATTTATTGAAAAGAAAATTCAATCTGCTTAAATTTTTAATTTGTTTTAATATCAATATTATCTGAATTATATTTTTCTGTGGAAAATTGACCACCTTCCCTCCACATATAGCAATATTTTTTAACTTCTTCATTGAAGTATCTTAAACTTGGAACTCCTATGTCTGAGTTTGATTTATATTTGCCAGATAAAACGTTATCATATTTTAGAAGTTTCAATTGATCTCTAGTCAAAATTGGCTTTGGCATTATTTCGAAAAATCTTGCTGACATTTGTGCTATTGGTAAAGGCATTGGAATTAACAATCTTTTCTTTCCAATTAAATTTAATAATTTTTCTAATAATTCTTTAAATGAAATTATTTCTGGACCAACACATTCAATTATTTTGGAATTAACATTATTTGATATTACATTTAAAATAATATCTGTTAAGTCAGAACAATGAATTGGTGCAAACTTAGTTTTGCCTTCATAATAAAGTGGAAATACTGGTAATCTATTCAAAAGAGTCATAAAATTTGTCGTAAAATTATCATCTACTGAATAAACAATTGATGGTCTTATAATTGTGGCTAAAGGAAAATTTTTTAATATTCTTTCCTCACCTTCCAATTTACTTTTAGCATAATCAGAGTCTGTAGCCTCACTTATTCCAAGTGCTGATAGATGAATAAAATGTTTAAGTTTGTATTCTTTTGAAAGTTTAGATAATAATGACGGAAAAATAGTATGAATATTTTTAAATGTATTTCCATTTTTAGACTCAAACAATATGCCGATTAAATTAATACATACATCTGATTTTTCAAAAAGCTTTCTAAGTTTCTGTTCTTCAAAAATATTTGACTCAACAATATCTATGTAACCGGCATTTGCTTGAGTTTTAATGATGTAGCTTTTTTGATGAATATTTCTTGTGACAACAGTTACTTGATAATTCTTCTTTGTGAGCTTCCGGATTAAATTTCTACCAATTTGACCACTTCCACCAAAAATTAGACAATTTTTTGCTTTCATATATATATGTTAAAAATGAGTAATAATATTCAACTTCACAAAAATGATCTACCAGATGATTTAAATTTAGGCAATATAATTGCCGTAGATGGTGAATTCATGGGTCTAAATGTCAGACGTGATCCATTGTGCTTAATTCAAGTATCCTCAGGTAACTCAGATGCTCATATAGTTCAATTTGATAGAGAAAATTATCAAGCACCTAATTTAGTCAAACTATTAAGTGACGAAAACATTATAAAAATTTTTCATTATGGACGTGCAGATATGGCTCATATTAAATATTATTTAAAAACAGACACTAAGAATATTTTAGATACAAAAATTGCATCAAAACTTGCAAGATCTTATTCTGACAATCATTCATTAAAAACTTTAATTAAAGAGTTTGTAAATATAGATATTAGTAAACAATTTCAAAATTCAGATTTTGGAGGTAAGTTAACACCAGCGCAACTTAAGTACTGTGCAAACGATGTAATATATTTACATCAAATACATGATGAATTGAAAAAAATATTGGAAAGAGAAAATAGAATACAACTTTATGAAGATTGTCTTAAATTTTTAAAAACAAGGGTTGAACTTGATCTTGCATTATTTAGAGATGATATCTGGTCGCACTAATGAATAAAAAAAAATTTATAAATGAAGCAAATAATGTAATAAATCTAGAAATCAAAGCTCTTCAAAAATTAAAAAAAAGTATTAACAGCTCTTTTAGTGAAGCAGTAATAAAAATAGCAAAATGCCAATCAAAAGTAATTTTGTGTGGAGTAGGTAAGAGTGGTTTAATAGCATCTAAAATTGCAGCAACTCTTGCTTCTGTAGGAACTCCATCATTTAGTCTTGCTGCTAGTGAAGCTTCTCATGGTGACCTTGGAATGATATCAAAAAATGATATTTTGATAATAATTAGTAATTCTGGACAAACAAATGAACTAAAAAATATTATTCAATTTACCAACAGAAATAAAATTTTTTTGATAGGAATAGTTTCTAAAAAAGATTCAGTATTATATAAAGCAGCTGATATAAAACTTTTAATTCCTCAAGTTATTGAAGCTGAAAACATAATTCCAACATCCAGTACAACCTCTCAGCTTGCTTTGGGTGATGCTCTGGCCATTTGTTCAATGAAATATAAAAAATTTGGAAAATTAGATTTTAAAAAATTACATCCTGCAGGTAGTCTTGGTGCTCAACTTAGAACTGTGGAAGATATTATGTTAACAGGAAATAAAATTCCTTTTATTAATGAAAGTCTAAATATGAAAAAAGGTTTACAAATTCTTAGTAGAAAAAAGTTAGGATTTTTACTTATTCAAGACAAACAAAGAAGGACCAAAGGAATAATCACGGATGGGCAAATTAGAAGATTCAATGAAAAAAAAGAAAATCTATTTAATTTATCTGCAAAAGAAATAATGACAAAAAATCCAATTAGTATTGATAAAGACTCATTAGCAGTAAAAGCATTAAGCTTGATGAATGAGAAAAAAATTACTTCTCTTTGTGTACATAATAAAAAAAATAAACTTAAAACTATCGGCATTCTTCATATTCATACTCTGTTAAAATCCAGCATTAGTTAATGAAAAGTTTAAATTATAAAGTTTTTATTTTCATAATTATATTAGCTGTAAGTTTTTTTTTTATTTATTCAAATTATTTCCAAATAGAAAAAAATAATCAAAATATAAATTTAGAGGTTGAAGAAGAGAGTTCTACAAATTCAAATATAATTAAAGATATTAAATATTCTTCTAAAGACCTGAAAGGAAACGAGTATATCATTTTGGCTGATGAAGGCGAAATAGATCTTGATAATAGTGACATTATCTTTTTAAAAAATGTAAAAGCTTTCATCAATTTAATAGAAAAAAATGAGACGATTACAGTTGTCTCTGATTTTGGGAAATATAATACAATAAATTATGATACAATTTTCTCGCAAAACGTTAAAATCCAATATCTAGATAATACAATAACAGGGGATTATTTAGACTTTTCAATGAAGAAAAATTTATTGATTATTTCAAAAAATGTAGTTTACACAAACCCTAATAATATTTTAAAAGCAGATGTAGTTCAACTTGATACAATTACAAAAGATACAAAAATTTTTATGCACAATTCTGAAGACAAAGTGAATATAGAAAGTCGAAATTAGATGGCTCTTATAAAAAAATTTAGAATTAAATCATACAAGCAACCTAATTCGATTATCTCTTTTGAAAATGTATCATTATCTTATGGAAATCGGTTAATTTTAGATAATATCAATTTTAAGATTAATGAAGGTGAAATATTTGGGATGCTTGGACCAAATGGTGTTGGTAAATCAACAATTTTCAATTTAATAACAGGTCTTATTAAGCCAGATAGTGGTAAGATAAAAATCAATAACACTAATGTTGTAGATTTTCCAATTTACCTTCGAACCAAAAAATTCAAAGTTGGTTATGTTCCTCAATATGGAGGTTTTTTTAGTGATCTAACATTATACCAAAATTTAAAAGCTATTGCTGAAATTGTTATTAATAATAAAAATATTGAAGAGACCAAAATAAATGAATTGATTACTAAATTTGAATTAGAGAACTTAAAGAACATAAAGGCAAAATTTCTCTCGGGTGGACAAAAAAAAAAATTAGTAATTGCTTTATCACTTTTAAGTGATCCAAGTGTCCTTCTTTTAGATGAATGTTTTGCGGCCTTAGATGTCTTAACAATAAAAATGTTACAAGAAATTATTGTTAACTTACAAAATGAAAAAAAAATTACTATCTGCATATGTGATCATCAAGCGAGAGATTTACTCGCTTGTGTTGATATTGCGATGATTTTGAGTAATTGCAAAATAATAGCTGAAGGCTCTCCATCAGAACTAGTTAACAATATTGAAGCTAAAAGTGCTTACTTTGGTGAGTCCTTTAATTTTAAATAATCACAAATGTCAAAAATAATCTCTGTAAATCAAAAAATTAGTAATTTTAAAAAAATTATTACAGTACCTGGTGATAAAAGCTTAAGTATTAGGTGGGTACTTTTTTCCTCATTAGCTGAAGGTACATCAAAAGCGAAAAATCTTTTAATGTCTGAAGATGTATTAGCCGCAATAGAAGCAGTAAAAAAATTAGGTATTAAAGTAATTATAAAAAAAAAAGAATGTAAAATTTTTGGAAGAGGAATTGATGGCTATAAATATAAAAAAAACCTCACAATAGATGCTCAAAATTCAGGTACTCTGGGAAGACTTATTCTTGGCCTACTAGTAAATTCTCCAAATCCGATAAATTTAGTAGGAGATAAAAGTTTATCAAAAAGAGATTTTAAAAGAGTATCAGAACCTCTAAGCAAATTTGGAGCTAAGTTTAAATTGAATAATGATAAATTTTTACCATTAAAAATTTGTGGATCATTGAAACTAAAACCAGTTAAGTACAATGAAAGCAAAGGTTCAGCTCAATGCAAAAGTTCGGTTATTTTTGCAGCAATGAGAACTGATGGAACAACAACAATTAAAGCAAAAAAATCAAGAGACCATACTGAGCTATTATGCAAACATTTGAAATTACCAATAAGTATTAAAAATAAAAAAAATTTTGATGAAATTAAAATTAAAAAAGTAAAAAAAATTAACTCTTTAAATTACAACATTCCATCTGATATTAGTTCAAGCGCATTTTTTATTGTCCTCACAGCACTGTCTAAAAGTTCAGAATTGACAATTAAAAATGTAAATATAAATCCATCAAGGATTGGAATCATAACTATTTTAAAAAAAATGGGAGTAAGAATAATTTTTAAAAATCAAAAAACTTATAAAGGTGAAAAAAAAGCTGATATTAAAGTAATAAGTGCAAAAAATATAAAAGCAATTAACTGCCCTCCTGAATTAAATAGTGGTGCGATTGATGAATTTTTAGTTATATTTTTAGTTGCAGCAAAAGCAAATGGTATTTCTTTTTTTAGAAATCTCGGTGAACTAAACCAGAAAGAAAGCCCTAGGTTAAAGTGGGCTGAAAAAATTTTAGCTAATTTAGGAGTAAAAACAATCACAACAGATAACTCAATTAAAATCTACGGAAATCCTGACCTAAATTTAGATTTTGATAAAAAAATTATAATTAAAAATTATTTAAAAGATCATAGAGTTTTTATGACAAGTTTGATTGCAGCCTTAAGTTTTGGTGGAAAATGGATCATTCATGATAAAGATTCAATCAATACTTCGTTTCCAAATTTTTTAAAAATTATTAAAGATTTAAAAAAATGATTAAAAGAAAAAACATCTTAAAAATTGCTATTGACTCTCCTGCTGCTGCAGGTGCTGGAACTTTAGCAAAAGCTATTTCCAAACATTATAATCTATTTTATCTTGATACTGGAAAAATTTATAGATTTATTGCTTATCTAAAAATTAAATATCCAAAAAAATTTAACAATAAATTTATAAAATCTAAAATAAAGTTACTAAAAGTAAAAAATCTTTCAGATAATTATTTATTGTCTGATGAAGTTGGAACTGAAGCGTCCATAATTTCTAAAAGTAAATCTATAAGGAAAATGGTCCATTCTTTTCAAATCAAATTTGCTTACAATCCTCCAAAAAAATATGAAGGTTCTTGTTTAGATGGCAGAGATATCACATACAATATTATTCCTGATGCTGACTTTAAATTCTATGTAACTGCAAACGTAAAAATTAGAGCATTCAGGAGATTTAAGGAATTAAAACGGTTGAAAAAAAAAATAACTTATCCAGAAGTCTTAAAAAGTATCAAAAACCGTGATAAAAGTGATTTAAATAGAAAAATCTCCCCTTTAAAGAAAACAAAAGATTCACTATTGATTAATACGACAAACCTTAATAAAAGGTCATGTTTTTTAAAAATAAAAAAAATAATAGACAGGAAAATAAATATTTAATGGAAATTTATAAAGACTTATCAAATCCAGCATCACAAGAATTCGAAAAACTATTAAACAGCCAGCTTTCAAAAGTTCAAATAGAAGAAGGTAAGATAATTGATGGAAAAATAAATAAAATTACTGAAAAATTTGTTTTTTTATTTGTTGAAGGTCTAAAATCAGAACCAGTTCTTGATATTAATGAACTAAAGAGCATGGGTCTTTCAGAAAAAATTAAAGTTGGTGAAACTATTCCAGTTTTACTTGAAAAAATAGAAGATAAACATGGTGAGGTTTTGGTTTCAGCTAGTAAAGCTCAAAAAATTAAAGGATGGGATAAATTAGTTGAGGCATATGAAAAAAATGAACCTATCATGGGAAAAATCACATCTAAATGCAAAGGCGGGTGTATCGTCGAACATATAGATACAGGTTCACTAATGTTTTTACCTGGTTCACAGATCAGTGATAAACCGCTTAAAGATATTAGTCATTTAATGAACGAGCCACAAAAATTTGCACTTATAAAATTAGATAAAGTAAGAGGAAACGCATGTGTATCAAGAAGAGAAATTATTTCATCATTTAAAAAAGAGGATAAAGCAAAAATAATAGACAAATTTAAAGTCGGTGACATTATAAAAGGTGCAGAAGTAAAAGGTTATAGCTCTTTTGGCTGTTTCTTTAATGTTAATGGTGAATTAGATGTATTGGTGCACTTACAAGAAATTTCTTATTCAAGAGTCAATCATCCTGATGAAGTGTTCAATATAGGTGAAAAGCATGATCTGAAAGTTATCAGTGTTGATAAAGAAAAATTACAAGTTGGATGTTCGGTAAAACAATTATCACCAGATCCTTTTGAACATATAGAAAATTATGAATTAAACAAAATCTATAAAGTTAAAGTTGTAAAATTAATGGACTTTGGTGCTTTTTGTGAACTTGAACCAGGTTTAACAACATTGCTCCACTCAAGTGAATTAAGCTGGACCAAAAAAAATATTTCAGCAAAAAAATTATTTAAAATTGGTGATGTGATAGATTGTGTAATAACTGAAATTGATAAAGAAAAGAGACGTGTTGCAATATCTCATAGATTGACTCAAGATAATCCCTTCGAAACTTTTAAGAATAAATACCCAGTTGATTCCATTGTTGAAGGAGAAGTTGTAAATAAAAATGAGTATTCTTTATTTGTTAAAATCGCAGATTTAGATATTGATGCTTTTTTACATTGTAATGATTTAACATATTTAAATAATGGTGAAGAAGAACTGACTAAGTATAAAAAAGGTGACAAGTTAAAAGTTAAGGTATTAGAAATTAAATCCTCTGAGCAAAAAATTAGAGTAGGTTTAAGACAAACACAAGCAGATCCATTTGACTGGTTTAATGGTAAGTCAAAAAATCAAACAATAACTGTTAAAGTTGTTTCAACTGATAACAAAGGACTTATAGTAAGACCAGAAGGTTGTGAAATGGATTTCCAAATTAAAAAATCTGCAATAGCAATTAATGCTGCTGATGCTAGACCAAGTAGATGGACAGGTGGTGAAAAATTAGACTGTGCAATTGCAGATTTAGATATGAATAAGAGAAAAGTAACATTAAGCATTAAATTGCTTGAAGAAATTGAAAAAAAAGAAGCTCTTGAAAAATATGGATCTGAAGGTTCTGGTAAAAATCTACCTTTTTCATCATTATCTGAGGATTTAAAGAAAAAAGAAGAAGAGAAAGAATAATTGAAGAAGTTATAAATTGGCTATTGTAAAATCAAAGCTTTTAAAACAACTCTCTCAAAATTACCCAAATTTCTTAAAAAAAGATTTAGAGAAATTTACTGATATAATTTTAAATGAAATAAAAAGGTCACTTCGTAGAGGAGACGGAGTTGAATTAAGAAATTTTGGTACATTTAGAGTTAAAACTCAAAAAGCCTCCATTAGAAGAAATCCAAAAACTGGCGAAAAAGTTGCAGTTCCTGAAAAGAAAGTAATATCATGGAAAATGAGCAAGGAAATGTTTAAAAAGATCAATAATGAAGAATAAAACTATATTTGTAGCATGTGATACTTCAAATTTAAATCAAATAAAAAAAATTCTTAAAAATATTAATACAAAAAAATTAAAAATTATTCCAAAATTTGGGTTACAGTTTTTTTATTCTAAAAATGGAAGAAATTTTTTAGAAAAATACAAATCAGATTTTTGGTTAGATTTAAAAATTAATGATATTCCACAAACAGCTCTATCTGCAGTTGATAGTCTAAAAGATCTGAAAAAATGTAAATATATTACAGTTCACGCAAATGGTGGACTTAATATGCTTAAAGCTATCAAGGAAAAAACTAAACAAATTAATAAAAATTTAAAAGTACTCGGAGTTACTGTGTTAACTAGTCTTAACAATAAATCTTTAAAAGAAATTGGTCATACTAAAACAGTTGAACAAATAGTTTTAAAGCAAGCAGGTGTTGTTAAAAAATCAGGATGTGATGGGATAGTTTGTTCTGCAAAAGAAGCAAAAATGATCAGAAAAAAATACAAAAATTTTTTAATCATTACACCTGGTATAAGAATGCCAGGTGATAATTTGAATGATCAAGCTAGAGTAATGACACCAAAAGATGCATTCCAAAATAAAGTTTCGGGGGTTGTAATCGGAAGATCTATTACACAAGGGAATATTAAAAATAATATTAAAAAATTAATTGATCATTTGAATTGATGATCAAAGGTTGTAAAATTTGTGGGATTTCAGACCTAAATACTTTAAATTTTTTAATTAATCACTCTTACCCACCGACATTTATAGGATTTATTTGTAACTATCCAAAAAGTTCTAGATATGTTGAATATGAAAATTTAAAAGAACTTTTAAGTGTTAGTCCAAAACAAAGTTACTATGTTGCCGTTCTAGTTAAACCAAATATAGAAATTTTAGAGAAAATAAAACACTTACCATTTGATTACTATCAGTTGTATGATTGCACACCAGGAGAAATAAAAGAAATAAGAGAAAAATATCATAAGAAAATTATTACAGCTTTTACAATCAAAGCAAAATCTGATTTAGCCAATTATAAATTATATTCTGATGTTACTGACATATATCTATTTGACAGCAAGGGCTATGAGAAAAGTCAGTCTTTTGATCATGGCTTGATTAAAAATATCAAGTTAAATAATGAATTAATGATTGCTGGAAATATTCAATACAATGATGAACTTAAAAATTTCAAAAATTTAACAAATTTTATAGATTTATCTGGTGGCGTAGAAACATCTGGATTAAAAGACTTATCCAAAATAGAATTTTTTTTAAATAAAATGAATGAAATTAAAAATGAAGCTTAAAAGAGGTATTCCATTAATTGATCAACATGATCAACAAGGTTTTTGGGGAGAAAAATTTGGTGGCAGTTTTATACCTGAAACTTTAAAAAAACCTATAGAGGATTTAACAAATGAATTTAAAAGACTGAGAAATAATAAAGAATTTTTAAAAAAAAGAGATTATTATTTTAAAAATTATATTGGTTCACCAACCTCTTTTGTAAAATTAGAAAATTTGTCCAATCATTTAGGTGGAGCTCAAATATGGGCAAAAGTAGTTTCAGAGGCAAATGGAGGTGCACATAAAATCTATAATGCCACCGTTCATGCACTAATTTGTAAAGCTATGGGCAAAAAATATATTGTTGGCGATACTGGTGCTGGATATGCAGGAAAAATGTTAAGCATGGCAGCTAAAAAATTTGGACTTAAATGTAAAATTTTTATGGGTGCAAAAGACATTAAAAGACAAAAACCAAATTGTGACGCTATGAGGAAAAACGGCGCAGAAATAGTACCTGTTTATTCTGGTAGCCAGACTTTAGTTGATGCAGTGAGTGAATGCATGCGATATTGGGTATCTAATTGTGATAATACACACATGTGTGTTGGTAGTACGGTTGGGCCAAATATCTTTGTAAAAATATGTGGTTGGTCAACTGCACAAATTTCTAGAGAATTAAAAAAGCAGCTTAAAAAAGAATTTAAAAAAATACCAAAAAAAATAAAATTAATAAATTGCGTTGGAGGTGGAAGCTCTGCATATGGATTTTGGAGTGAGTTTATTGATTTTGATAAAAAACAAATAGAATTAATTGGTGTAGAGGCTGGGGGTCCTAAAAAATCAAAACTTCATGCAGCACCACTAAGCAGAAATGCAAAAGTTGGTATTTTGCATGGAGCAGCTTCATATGTTTGTCAAAATAATGAGGGACAAATTAATGATACAGAATCTATAAGTGCAGGTTTAGATTACCCTGGAGTTAGTCCTATTCATTGTTTTTTAAAAGATACAAAAAGAGCAAGATATACTTATGCAACAGATGAAGATGCACTTAATGCACATGTAATGGTAACTAAATTTGAAAAACTTAATCCAAGTTTAGAACCAAGTCATGCTTTTGCTGAGGCAATAAAAATTGCTCCAAAATTAAGCAAAGATACAATTTTAATTGTTAACTCTTGTGGTGATGCAAAAAAAGATAGAGATATTTTAAGAGAAAGGTTAGGAAAAAATTAATGAGCTCTTTACTTAAAAAATCTTTTTTAAATGCAAAAAAAGAAAACAGACCTGCCTTACTGACTTATACAGTTGCAGGTGATAATACTAAAAAAAAATCTTTAGAAATTCTTAAGTCTATTGCAAACTTTGCTGATATTTGTGAATTAGGTTTTCCTCACAACACTCCCATAGCTGACGGAGGTCAAATCCAGACTAGTGCCTACAGAGCAATTAAAAATGGTATCAAAATTAATGATGTATTTTCAATTGCAAAAAATTTTAAAAAATCAAAAAAAAATACACCAATTATTCTAATGGGTTATTACAATATGATATTTCAATACAATGAAAATAAATTTTTGGAAAAATGTAAAAAATCAAAAGTAGATGGACTAATTGTTGTAGATTTACCTTATCCTGAAAACAAAAGTTTTGCATCAAGATGTAAAAAGAATGGAATAAATTTTATACAGCTGGTTTCACCTACTACTTCTCAAATTAGATTAAAAAAAATAATAAAAGACTCTCATGATATGGTTTACTATATAAGCATGTTGTCAACTACAGGAGGAAAACTAAAAGTATCTCCAAAGAAAATCTTGGAAAGATACAACAAAATTAAAAATCAAAATAAATCAAAAAATGTGGTGATTGGCTTTGGTATTACAGAAAAGACAATTAAATCTCTTAAAAAAGCTGATGGTTTAGTAGTTGGTAGCGCAATATGTAGAGAAATATCTAAATCAATTGAAAGAAGACAAAATACTGTCACAAATGTTACTAATATCGTTAAAAGATTAAGAAATAAAATTCAATGAACTGGATAACCAAAATTATTAAAGCAGGTGAAAAGATAAAAACTGCTATACGTGAACGAGCTACTAAAGAAGATATTGCGAAAAGTGAATGGACAAGTTGTTGTCGAGGACCAATTCTAAAAAAAGATTTAGAAGCAAACCTTTGGGTATGTCCAGATTGTAACAAACATCATAGAATTAAACCTAAGCAAAGATTTGATATTTTATTTGGAAAAAACAATTATGAAGTTTTTAAAACGCCAATTCCAAAAGATGATCCTTTAAATTGGACAGATTCTAAATCTTA
Source organism: Pelagibacteraceae bacterium AG-390-A02 (assembly GCA_003278165.1). Taxonomy (GTDB): domain Bacteria; phylum Pseudomonadota; class Alphaproteobacteria; order Pelagibacterales; family Pelagibacteraceae; genus Pelagibacter. Next base: position 53,744 of record QCGU01000002.1, on the reverse strand, counting down.
TAAAGATAGACTAAAAAGTGCTCGTAAGAAAACTGGATTAGATTGTGGGATGATGGTTGCATCTGGTACAATCAATAATATTAAAATAACTGGTGTTGCATCTGACTTTGATTTTTTAGGAGCATCAATGGCTGCTGCAGAAGGTGAAGCATTTTTATATGGAATTCAACATGCAATAGAAAATCAAACACCATTTATATGTATAAGCGCTGGTGGAGGAATGAGAATGATGGAAAGTTTAATTTCATTATCTCAAATGACAAGAACTACACTTGCAATTAATGAATTAAAGAAAAATGGTCTACCCTACTTAGTCTGTATTACAGATCCAACTGCAGGTGGAATAACTGCTTCCTATGCAATGTTAGGAGATATTCATATTGCTGAACCTGGAGCTTTAATTGCATTTGCAGGTGCAAGGGTAATTCAAGGAACAGTAAAAGAGGAATTACCTGAAGGTTTTCAAAAAAGTGAGTATGTTGAGAAAACTGGTTTTGTTGATTTAATCGTAGAGAGAAGAGATCTAGCATCTAAAATAGGAACTTTATTATCAATATTGTTAAAACAAAATTCTGCTATAAGTTCTGAGCAAAATGAAACTTCAGAAGATACTCAGCAATTTTCAAAAGTTGCATCCTAAAGAAATAGATTTATCTTTAGATAGAATTCAAAATCTTTGTAAAAAATTAGGAAATCCTCAAGATAAAATTAAGGCCATATCAGTTGTTGGAACTAATGGTAAAAACTCTACTATCCAAGCTATTTATGCAATTCTTAAGGAAGCAAATTTAAAATGTAATGTTTATACAAGCCCACATATACAAAAGATCAATGAAAGATTTGTGTTTAATAATCATGAATTAAATGACGAGGAATTAGCTGATTTATTAGAAGAAGTTGAAAAAGTTAATAATAACAAGCCGATAACTGTTTTTGAAATGTTGTCAGCATGTTTCTTTTATAAAGCCGCACAATATCCTAACAATATCAACTTGGTAGAAAGTGGTTTATTCCATCGTTTTGATGCTACTAATATTTTAAAGAGTAATCTTGCAAGTATAGTAACATCTATAAGCAAAGATCATCTTGACTGGCTTCCAAAAGAAAATCAAACAATTGAACAAATTGTTTTTGAAAAAACTTCAGCCTTACTTAATTCAAATATTATTGTCGCAAAACAAAATAAAAAAGAGACGATGGAATGTATTAAAAAAACTATTAAACATAACTCTTCAAATAAGTTATTTTTTAATGAGGACTATAGTTATTCAATTCACGAGAATGGTTTTTTTTACTATGAGGATAAACTCGGGGGTTTAAAACTTCCTTTGCCAAATGTTCTTGGTCAGTTTCAATTAGAAAATATATCAACTGCTATTGCGACTATAAGAACTTTAAATCTTGGAATTCAAGATGCAGAAATAGAAAGTGGTATTCAAAAAATTCATAATCTTGCAAGATTACAGGAAATTAAATCTGGAAAACTAAAAAAACTTGTAAAAAATAACACATTATTAGTTTCTGGAGATCATAACCCTGATGGAGCTAGAGTTGTGAATGAATATCTCCAAACTTTAGATTGTGATAAGCACATCATCTTAGGTATGATGTCTAACAAAGATCACAATGAGTATATTAATTATTTTAAAAATATCTCAACCTTGACCATCATTGATATTCCAAACCAACCTAATTCAATTGGTGGAAAAGACTTAAAAAACAAACTAAATTCTTTTGAAAATGTTCAATATAAAGAAAATATATTTGATGCAATCAAGTCTATTTCGGTCAAGAAAAACGATGTAATTTTAATTACAGGTTCTCTTTATCTAGCAGGAGAAATACTTAATTTAAATTAGATATTTTTTTCTAAAAATTCTTTCATATGGCTTTCGGGTACTCCACCAACTTTTCTATCTACTTCGACACCTTTTTTGTAAATAACAACAGTTGGTACGCCTCTTATGCCAGCAGCACTTCCAGTATTTATTCCACCATCTTCTACATCAGCATAATAAAAACCTGCTTTATCTTTGTATTCATCAGCTAATTTATCCATTACTGGCTTTAAAGCTTTGCAAGGTCCACACCAAGCAGCTGAAAACTGGATTACTGAAACATCTTCATTTTTGATTTTACTATCAAAATCTTCATCTTTAAAATCTATAAGCATAAATACTTTCTATAAATTAAAGTTTTAAAGTCAACTATGCAATTTCATATTTTTTTTCAATAGACATAATAAATTCATTTATTTCATCTAATTTTTTTAGTTCTTCCTCATCATCTCTATTAGATGCTTGATCTCTTAAGGTATCTATTTCCGTATATGCCATTGCTATAGTTTGCCACTTTTCTCTATTTTTACTCAAAATTCTTCTAGCTATCTCACTTTTAATATTTTTATATAAATCAGGTGGTAATACATGAGGTGCTTCTTGGTAAATAATTTTTTGTCCAAACCATGCACATCTCTTATCTTGAAATTTATCTAATAATCTTAATTTGTGTTCCCATGACGAACTGTGCCATGTTTTGAATAAAGCAGTGTCTTTGTTTGGAACAAATTTCTCGTACAAAGTTTCCTCAGGGAGTAAATCTTCTTGATTTTGAGTTTGTGCCTTTTCTTCTGCAGCTTCTCTATTAATGATTTGAATATTTTTACATAAGTTTTCACTAGATCTAACTAATTTAGCTCTTTTTTGAATTGTCTCTAAATCAAGATCTGCATAAGCTTTTTCTTTTAAAGCAAATTTTTTATCTAATACAACAGGCGCTTTATTTGTTTTAATAACCCTTAAAGCTTTAGGACTTATTTTTTTAAGATTAGCTTTAAGGTCATTCACTGACATATTTAAAAAAGGTTCTGGATCTCTTCTTAAATCCCACAGATATCCCCAGGAAGCATAAGATGGATGAAAACAATGTTTTGGATGTAATGTTGATACTAAATACATCATATTTCTTCCTTTAACATTTTCAAAAATTGAATAAACACCCTCTCCTTTTAAAATAGACTCCACACTACTCTTTGTAGAGGTAGTTAAAAATTTTTCCCAATTATCATTATGCTTTTCTTTTATAATTCTTAAAATTTTTAAACTTGTAAATGCATCATGATACGCAGTATGTTGTTGGGATGTATCAAATCCTTGTTGTCTTGCCAAACCTTCAAGAGCAAGACTTTCATTTCCAGCATCTGTTAGTTCAGTTTTTAAAGTTTCAGAATTGATTGTTTGTGCAGCTCTTGCAACATGAAGACCATCGTGTTCTTTATTTGGAGATGAGTGAGTAATATAAGGGTATCTGTTACCTTTGAAAAAATTAAAATGGAACATACGTCTATCAAAATTTAAATTACTCCAACCCATGAATAATGCTGGTGCAGCTTTTGAGAAGAAGTTTTCAACTGCTCCTAAGAATTCATAATGAGAATAATTTCCTTTAGTGAGTAAATCTATACTCGTAGAGTTTACCAATAGAGCTTTGGCACTTGGTACTTCTCCTTCTGGCATTCTGCCTCTGATATTTAACTTACCAATTTCATTTAAATTTTTATCAACAACAACTGCTCCAACCTCAATAATTGATCCCCAAATAGTGCTATTAGTTGTTTCGGTGTCGTAGATTACAAATTTTTCCATATTTTCTTATATATTTTAAGTTAAATTAGATAGTTCATGAAATTTTTTTAATCTTCCTAAAAACAAATTTTGATAGATTACTAAATCATGTTCTTGAATTTTAAATTCTTGAAATAATTTGTCTACAGTGCAGACTAAAATAACACAAGAAGTGATATTGGAGTTATACACAACATTATGAGCCAAAGAATACGCACTGGTTTGTAATAGCCATGAATCGATATACTCAGCTTTCTTTGGTTTATTGCTTTGTTTAAAATCTATAATTGTTTCTCTTCCTTCATAAACTCCAACACAATCTGCTGTACCAGCATATTTATCTGGATAGTATAATGTACATTCAACACCCCATATTTCTTCTAATCTATTTTTTAAACCATGATCTATTATTTCTTTTGCCATCAATTTATATTGTTCATTATCATCAAAAAAACTTAAATTTTCTCTCCCAAGTAAATACGATTCTAAATAGTTGTGCATCTGTGAACCTCTACTGCTTGCAGCTTTCGTGATAGCTTCGGCTTCTTTATATCCTGTTCTTTCCCTCCAATTTGCTAAAGCTGCCTTATCCTCATCAGATTTAGTAACATCTAAAATTGAAGTAACACTTGGTAACTTTTCTTCTCCCAGAAGATATTTTCTAATACCATCTACAGTAGCTCTAGAAGATTTTGGATAATCATATTTACGATTCCATTGCATGAGATTTCTTATAAATGGTATTATCAAAAAAAAGAAATTAATTTTTAAGCTGTCTTTGTTTATCAACAAATTTTTCAACATTGTCTGTTTGTACAGCTTTTTCAACTTGCTCTGGATCTTTTATACTTTCCAAAGTTCTATTTATTGATCTTGCATCTGTTCCAAATTTATCAACTACACCCATAGCATCTTCTAATTTTTTTCTAAGAACTACTATGTTGTCAAAGTGTTTTGAAAATCTTGTGCTTATTGTTTTTAAATGATTGTAGATTTCAGTTGCACCTTTTTGAACTTTCAAGGATTGAAAGCCCATGTGTAAAGATTGTAGATATGCTGATAAAGTATTAGGTCCACAGATTACAACTTTATATTTTTTCATCAATTCTTGAGTTAATAATTCTTTTGTACTTGGATCTTGGTATTCAGTTAATTCTTTGTATAAACTTTCTGTAGGAGCGTATACAATTGCAAAGTCAGTAGTTTTTGGTGGTACAATATATTTTTCATTCACACTTTTTGCTTTTGCTTTAAATGCAGTAGCTAATTTTGCTCTAGCATCTGCAACTAACCTTTTATCTTCCGCATCATGACCATCAGTAATTGCTTTATATTTCTCGACTGGAAAATGACTATCGACTGGAACTAAAACATCACCTTGAAGCTTGATTGCAAATTCAACATTCTCACTTGTATTTTCTTTCATTTTCACATTTGTCATGAATTGAGAAGCTGGCAATAAATCTTTAATCAGTGCATCCAAACTAAACTCTGCAAGAGTTCCATATTTTTTAACCCCAGCCAAAATCTTAGTTATCCCTTCTTGGCTTTGATTTAATAATTGAACTTGCTGATTAAAATTTCCAACTTTTTCATCTACTTTAGTTAAAGCTTCTGTCATATCTTTTGTTACTCCAGTAGACAAATTATTAAATGAGGTGGACATTGCTCCAAGTGAGCTATTGATTGTTGTATTTAAGGTATCCTTTAAACTTGAAATTTCGGATTTCAAGTTAGCTATTTCTTCGGCTTGTTTATTTTCTTTTTGATCTTCAGGCTTAGATCTTAAATTTAAGTAAAGAATTGCTGAAACTACTCCAAGCAACAAAATTAAAATAACTAAAAATATAGCTTCCATGAATCACTTTATATCATATATAAAATATGTAATGGAATTATTATTAATATTTAAAATTATTATTGGTTTAGGAATACTTGTTGGTCTTTATGCAATCCTTCGAAACCTAGATATTATTAAAATTATTCTTATTTATTGGAAAGATTTAATTCTTAAAAAGTAATCTAGCTAAACTTTGAAGAGATTTATTTTTAGCCGATGATTTAGATATCATCATACAAGCCTCCGATTTTAAAATCTCACCATCTTTTAAAACTCTTAAATTATTAGCTTTTAAAGTTTCTCCCGTTGAGGTGATGTCAGTAATTATTTCTGATGAACCAATAAATGGATATGCCTCTGTAGCACCTAAACTATCTATCAATTTAAATTGAGTAACCCCTTTAGAGAATAAAAATTCTCTTGTTAAATTTGGATATTTAGTTGCAACTCTTAATCTTTTCTTTTTCTTGTCTCTAAATTCAAATGCTATTTCCTCTAAATCAGCAATAGTTTGGACGTCAATCCAAGGATCTGGAATTGCAACTACTAATGTAGCTTTTCCAAAATCATATTTTTTAATAACATTAATTTTCTTTTGAATATTTATTTCACTTTCCTTTAATAAATCAAAACCAGAAAATCCTAGATCTAATGAACCATCTCCAAGTCTTTCTATAATTTCTCTTGCATGAAGATATAAAATTTTAACATTTTTCTTTTGTTTAATTGAACCTAATAAATCTCTTTCTCCTCTTTCTGAAATTAGATTTAACTTATTTTTTTTAAATATGTTTAGTACATCTTTTCTAAGTCTGCCTTTACTAGGAATTCCAATATTTAAAATATTTTTCTTCATTAATAATTTAAATTTAATGCAGCCCCAACTGCTGGAATTTGTTTTTTTGACCCAAGATCAGAAATTAATCTATCATAGCGACCGCCATTAATAATATTTTTTAATTTATTTTTTGATTTGACATCAATTTTAAAAACCATTCCTGTGTAATATTCCAATTGTCTTCCAAAAGAAGTTGAAAATACTACATTTAGTTTTGAAACTTTGTTGTTAGAGATAGGAAAATATCTTTGATCAACCACCAAATTAATTCTATATTTCTTAAAAAATTTATTTAACTCAGATGCGGCCTCATTGATTGGGCATTTGATTTTTAAGAAGTCTTTAATAATTTTTGAAACACCTTTACCTTTACTAGCTCTTCTTGGATCTTTAATTTTGTTATCAAATCGATTTAATATCTCATTAATAGTTCTACTAGCAATCACATTTGACAAATCTTCTTTTAGCATTTTTAAATAACGCTTTTTATCTATTTCAACTATAGTTGGATCTACATCAGAGTTTGTCTCTAATCTTTTTAAAAGATCATTAAAGTAATCTTCTCTCCAAAAATGTCTTGATAATCTTAACTTCCATCTTTTCGGAATATCTAGTTTTGAAATTAACAAATTAAATATCTCAACATTTCCTATTGTTAATTTACCTGAAGAATATTTAATATTTTGAAGAGATTTTAGTGAGGTATTGATAATTTCCTTGTCGTCGTTTTTTTCATCTTTAGAACCTAAAATTTCAAATCCAATTTGATCTCGAATAATAGAATCAGTTTTATTTTCAGATTTTCTATAAGCTTGACCACTATAGAAAATTTTTTCTTTTCCTTTTAAATTATTTTCTAAGTATCTTAAGCAAGATGCAATTGTTAAATCTGGTCTAAGACATAACTCACTTCCATTTTGATCAGTAAATGAAAAAATAAATTTTCTAAAGTTTTCACCTGACCTTTGAACAATATGATTGGCCTCTATAACTGAGGGTAAATCTATATATTTGTAACCCTTAGATTTAACTGATCTAAGAATATTTTCAGATAAGTTTTTTGATTTCATCTATTAAATTTGATTTTGGAAATGTTTTGTTATTTTCACCTTTAACACCTTTAAGATTTTTTATAGTTACTGTGCCTTCATTAAATTCATTGTCACCACATATAACTGCTACATTTAATTCACGCTTATTTGCTAAGGTTAATTGCTTACCTAAATTTTTCTTTGTATCTAAAAATATTTCTGCATTAATGTTATTTTCTCTTAATTGATCTACAATTTCGTAATAATTTTTAAGATATTTTTCATCCATCACACAGACTAAAACAGGCTTTTGATCATCCAACTTAATCTGATCTAATTGTAAAAGTGCAAATAACAATCTATCCACACCAAAACTAATCCCTGTACCTGGAATATCTACCCCTTTAAATCTCGAGATAAGTTTAGCATAAGACCCTCCCGAACAAATGCTGCCAATATCAACTTCTTTTTCTTTATTATTTGTAACTTTAAAATTTAAGTTAGTTTCAACAATAAAATCAGAATAATAAGCTAAACCTCTTACAATAGTAAAATTTGTTTGTACTTGATCTAAATTAGAACCAAATCCTAAAATTTCAAAAACGTCCTCTAACTCTTTAATTCCTTCCTGAGACAATGGATTTTTTAAATTTTCTTTTAATTGTTTTAAGTCTTTTATTTTTAAGAAATTTAATATTTGTGATGCTTGTTCATCAGTAAGATCGGCACCTTTTGTAACTGCGCCACTTACATCTTTTCTCTCCTTTCTAAGAAGATCCTCAACACCTTTTAAACCAAATCCAGGTTTGTCTAATTTATCAATAGCTCTAATTACTTTTAATTGCTTATCTTCAGATATTTTTAAATCATCAATTAAACCTTGTACTATTTTTCTGTTACTAATATTGATTGTGAATTGATCTTTGTTCAAACCACAATCTAAGAGTGTACTTGAGATTAAATTACAAAGTTCTGCATTAGCTTGGGCTGAATTAACATTTCCAACAATATCAAAATCAGCCTGCATGAATTCTCTGTATCTTCCATTTCCTGCTTTTTCATTTCTAAAAACATTCTGAATTGCATATCTTTTGTAAATTGATGGAAGCTCTTGGTTGTTTTGAGCAACAAATCTAGCTAAAGGACTAGATAGATCATATCTAAGTGTAATATTTTTGTCGCCATCTTTGAATGAGAATACATCAGACATAGGGTTATCCTCGTCCTCTGCTAAAAACGAACCAATATTTTCGCTGATCTCAAAAGAAGGTGTCTCTAATGGTTCAGCTCCAAATTTTAAAAAATTTTTTTCAATCACTTTTAAAAGTTGTTTTTTTAAAACTAACTTTTTATTCCAACGATCTTCAAATCCAGATGGTAAGGAAGGATTGAGTTTTTTATTTTTTTCCATTTTAGTGGTACTTTGGGTAGGTTACGCTCCTACGACTTCGGATCCACAAACCGACGTGATACTATTTCACCACCAAAGCTTATCCTTTAGTTATTATCTTATTTTATGTGGAATGAAAATTATAATATAAATAAATAGCCTAATGGCTATGGAAACAGTTTCTGTGAGTACTTATATAAGCAATTCTGTATGTAATATTTATATTCATGAGCAGCGTTTTAGACAAAAATTATTAATATTCAAGGCTTAAATAAAAAAAGGACGTTAATCTACTAAATGTAGAAGAAACGTCCTTTATAAATTTTACGAAAATTAGTCTATTTTTTTTAAATTTACTGCAGAAGGACCTTTAGGACCGTCTTCTAATGTGAATTCAAGTTTATCACCTTCATTAAGAAATCTCATTCCAGCAGCTTTTACGGCTGAAGCATGTACAAAGGCATCTTTCTCTTTGTCGTCTCTCTCTATAAAGCCATATCCCTTTTTACCATTATACCATTTTATTTTACCTTGTAGTGTACTCATCTTATTTCTTCGTCCTTTTGTTATTTATTATATTGATTAAGTTAATTTCTTTTACAGGTATTTCAAGATCAAACTTCGTGGTGGTGGCTGAGGAAGGATTCGCACCTCCGACACAAGCCTTTTCAGGGCTCTGCTCTACTCCTGAGCTACTCAGCCTTATTTATCCTCTAAAGATAATTCTTCCTTTAGTAAGATCGTAAGGTGTCATCTCCACAGTTACATTGTCACCTTGAAGAACTCTAATTCTGTTTTTTCTTAACTTACCTGCTGTGTGAGCTGTAACCGTATGACCATTCTCTAGCTTAACTCTAAACATTGCATTCGGAAGTAGGTCTATCACAGTCCCCTTGAATTCAAGTAAGTCTTGTTTTGACAAATTTATTTTCTCCTTATTCTTTTTAATACTGATTGAGCATGCCCAACCAGGCCTTCATAATTTGCAAGTGTTATAACTGATGGTCCAAGACTTTCAATACCCTTTTTTGATAGGTTTATATATGAAATTCTTTTGAAGAATTCGTTTACACTTATACCACTCGAGTATTTTGCTGATCCGTTAGTTGGTAAAACATGGTTTGAACCCACATTATAATCTGTCATAGCCATAACGGCATATTTACCTAAACAAATTGATCCTGAATTTTTTATTTTTGAAACAAAAGATTTATAGTTTTTAACATTTAACTCTAAATGTTCCGGAGCTATTTTGTTAACAATATTGATAATTTTTTTATCTGAATTTACATACATTAAAATTCCATAATTTTGCAAACTTCTTTTCGCAATAGATTCTCTAGGAATTTCTTTTAATTGTTTAAATATTTCAGTTTTAACTTTATCTAATAAGTTTTTATCTTTTGAAATTAATATGCACTGTGCAAGATCATCATGTTCTGCTTGGCCTATTAAATCACTTGCAACCCATTCTGGATTTGAATACTTGTCACAAACTATCGTAACTTCAGAAGGGCCAGCGGTCATACCCTCAATTCCAACATCTCCAAAAACTTCTTTTTTTGCAGCTGCAACGTAAGCATTCCCAGGCCCCACAATTTTATCAACTTTTTTAATTTTTTTTGTTCCATAAGAAACCGCAGCAATAGCAGATGGTCCACCAATTGAATAAATTTCCTTAATTTTACATTTTTTAGCAGCATATAATACTGCAGGATTTTGTTTTCCTTTATAGCCTGGGTTAATCATAACTATTCTTTTTACACCAGCAACAATAGCTGGGATTGCATTCATTAATACACTAGATGGATAGGATGCAGTTGAACCAGGCACATAAATTGCAACCGAGTCTAATGGTAAATATTTATATTCAAGTTTATTTTTAAATTTATCAGTATAGGAAATATTTTTAAATTTTTGTAATGAATGAAATTTATAAATCCTGTTGTAAGCTGTATCGATAGATTTTTTTACAATGGGATTTAATGATTGAATTGATTTTTGAATTTGATTTGAGCTAGGCTTAATTACTAAGTTTTTATTAAATTTTTTCTCATATTTTAGTAAGGCTTTATCACCATTTTTTTTAACATCTTTAATAATGTTAGTGACTGAAACAGAACTTGATTGAACTTTTCTCTTTCTTTGCATTAACAAATTATCTAATAATTTGTCAAAATTTTTCTTACTGCTATCTAAAACCTTCATCTCTAATTTATTTCGCTTTGATCCTCTAATATTGCTTCAATCGTTTCAGCGGTTAAAGCAATATGAGCATTATTACTAAAAAAGAGATTTATTTCATAAACATCGCTATTTTTCAAATAATCTATTCCTACTAATTCTAAAACCAATTCTTGATTTGATTGATCAATATTTTTTGACTTTACCTTATCAACAAAATCAAACCTGCAGATACTATTGACTTTTTTATCGTCATTTTCATTTTCTACTTTAATACGCTCAATTGATAATAAAAATACTTTATTAGTTTCTAGATACTTAATATCTGAAACTTTAACTTTGGCTCCTGAACTACAAGCTGAAATCATTTGTAATCCCTCTTTGTCTGTAGCAATAATTTTGGCTAAATATTTGTTCATCTTTTTAATCTTTTTATTTTAACACCAATATTTTTTAATTTATTTTCTATTTTTTCATAACCACGATCTAAATGATAAATCCTATTAATTACAGATTTCCCTTGTGCTACTGAAGCTGCTAAGACAAGTGCCACTGATGCTCTTAGATCACTAGACATAACTTCTGCACCAATAAATTTCGTATTACCCTCAATATAAGCTTTATTATTTTTAGTCGTAATATTTGCACCCAATCTCTGTAATTCAGCAACATGCATAAATCTATTTTCAAAAATATTCTCTGTGATTGAACTTTTTCCTTTTGCTTTACACATTAAAACCATTAATTGTGCCTGTAGATCTGTTGGAATTCCAGGAAACTCTTTTGTTCTAATATTTTTAATAGACTTAATTTTTTCTGGTCCATTAATATGAATTTTATTTTTGCTTACTTTTATTTTGGCTCCCGTTTTTTTTAATAAATTAAGTTCTGTATTTATTATTTTTGGATTTAAATTGTTAATTTCTAAATTCCCTTTAGCTAGAGTTGCTGCTACACAAAAAGTACCAGCTTCAATTCTATCAGCCATCACAGAATAATTTGTTTTTTTTAAAGTACTTACTCCGTTAATAATACACGTTCTTCCTTTCCAATTAATTTTTGCACCAGCCGAATTAAGAAAATTAGTAAGGTCTTTTATTTCTGGCTCAACAGCACAGTTTTTTAATACTGTTTTTCCTTTTGCCAAGCATGCGGCAATAATAGAATTTTCAGTTGCTCCAACAGTAATTTTAGGAAATCTAATTAATCCACCTTTAAGTTTGCCAAAAGATTTTGCTAAAATGTAACCATCTTTAATTTCATAATTCATCCCAAGTTTTTCTAAAGCTGACAAATGATAATTAACTGGTCTTGCGCCGATTAAGCAACCACCTGGTAATGATGTTTTTGACTTATGATATTTTGCAACTAAGGGTCCTAATACTAAAATTGAACCTCTCATTGTTTTAACTAATGAATAACTTGCAAAAGTTTTCATGTATTTATTGTTTGAAATTTTTGCAGTTTTTTTATCTTTTGAAAGTTCGACTTTTGATCCAAGAGACTTAAGTAAATTAAGCATAGTAGAAATATCTTTTACTCTTGGTAGGTTTTGAATTGTTACCGGTAAATCAAAAAGTAATGTAGCTGCTAATATTGGTATTGAAGCATTTTTAGAACCTGATATCGAAACTTTGCCCTTGATTTTGCTAGGGCCATCAATCAGAAATTTGTCCATAACTTACTTTTTAATTTTAGCAACCTGAATAGTAGTTTGTCCCTGGTATTTACCGTTCTTAGATTTATAAGTTGTCTCTGGTTGAGTTTCTGATTTAAAAAATAAAAATTGGGCTATTCCTTCATTAGAATAAATTTTTGCTGGATTAGGTGTAGTGTTACTTAACTCTATAACTATATTTCCTTCAAATTCGTTTTCAATTGGAGTTACATTGCAAATTATACCTGTTCTTGCGTAAGTACTTTTACCAACACATATACAAAGTACATCTTTTGGAATTCTGAAATATTCCACTGTTTTAGCTAAAACAAATGAGTTAGGAGGAATAATGCAATGCGGTCCCTTTTTCTCTATAAAATTGTCATCTGAAAAATTTTTTGGGTCGACTAAAGAATTATTTACATTAGTAAAAATTCTATATTCATCAGAAATTCTAACATCATAACCCATACTACTTAATCCATATGATATTTTTCCCTCTGCAACTTGATGATCTACAAATGGTTCGATCATATTGTGTTCTTTGCACATCTTCTTAATCCACGAGTCAGGCTGAATAGACATTACTTAGATTTTTTTTTATTTTTTTTTTGAAATAGTTTTCTCTTTTTTAGATTTTTTCTTAAAGCTAAGCTCAAACGCTCATTTTTATCTTTAGAACTCATTCTTTGTTGGGATTAGTCAAAAAATCTAACGATATTGGCTTATTAGGATCTAATGTTTTTGATGTGGGTTCTTCTTTTTTTGGGCCTTCTTTAGCTAAACGTTTAGCTTTTTTTTCAGCAAGCTTTCTCTCTCTTTTAGCTTGCTTCTCCATAAGCTTGTTACCTTTTGTTGATTTATAATCGTAATGAATTCCCATAACATTTTTCTTTGTAGATATAGATCATTATAATCAAAAAATTAAGGCAATAATTTGAAAAAAATGCTTTATTATCAATAAATTACTAAATGTATTTTAGCTCCTGTAGTTAAATGGCATAACAAGTCATTGGTAATGACTAGTTCCCTGGTCAGTACAGGGTGGGAGCACCATTAATTTCTGTAAAATTTTTTTCTAAAAAAAATTGAAATCACAATTAGTACAAAAAACGCTAAAAGAGGAACATAAATTTCTGGAGAAAAGATAATATCCATTATTCCAGGAACTTCTGAATTTTGATCGATTACTTTTTCAATCCCACTTCCAATTGAAACTGCCAAAAAAATCTGGGGTATTATTCCTAAAAAAGTTGCAAATAGAAAATTTTTAACTCTTACGTTAAATAATGTTGGTAATAGACAGCTTATTTGCCAAGGAACTCCTCCGATAAATCTATAAACAAGCAAATAAAAAAATTCAGATTTTTTAAATTTAATTTCAAGATTTTGAAATTTATTAAGAAATTTTTCTCTAATTAAGTCTCTTAAAAAATAATTTCCAAATATATATAAAAAAGTTGCACCTACACTTAAACCAGTTACCACAACTACTGTTCCAATCCATTTCCCAAAAATAAAACCACCCATAAGTGCCACGGGAGATCCAAAGCCTAGAAAAGGAAATACCCAAAGCACTGTTAGAATCAAAAAAGTAATTGAAACTAAAAATAAATTAGAATTCTTCAACTCAATTAAATAAGATCTATTATTTCTCAAAAAATCATAAGATGTAATCTCCTGAAGACTGAATTTTGAAAAGAAAAAATATAAAAATAAACTAACAATTAATAAGTAAGATAAACCTATAAATAGTTTAATTTTTTTTGTTTTTTCCATGAATATTGTTATTTTATTCCTAAATCTTCTATTTGCTATTTTTATTATTGCTAATATAAAGGGGCAAAAATTTATAAAATTTAATCAATTTATTTATGAAAAGAACATACCAACCTTCAAATAAAAAAAGAGCAAGAAAACACGGCTTTAGATCAAAAATGAAGACTAAAGGTGGAAAGAAACTTTTAGCTAGAAGAAGAGCCAGGGGAAGAAAATCTTTAACCGTATCAGTGTAAATTAATGAAAAGCAAAATTGTTGCTCTTTCAAGGAACGAAGAATTTAAAAATTTACTTAAACAAAAAAAGTTTTCAAACAAGTACGTAACTATTTTCTTTGGTAAATTAATGAATAAAGATAATAAAAAACTCAATATTAGCTTTGTAACAAAAAAGAAATTAGGTAATGCAGTTAAGAGAAATAAGATTAAAAGAAGATTAAGGAATATTTTAAACGAGGCAGTTAAAAAAATATCAATAAATTTTAACTATTCATTCCTTGTTATCGCTAAGTCATCTATGCTAAATAATGAATACAAATTAATTAAAGAAACTCTATTTCAAGATTTTGAAAAAATAAAATAATGAATATTTTTACAAATATATTAATTAAAATTATAAGGGGTTATAAATATCTGATTAGCCCTCTATTTGGACATTCTTGTAGGTATTTACCTACTTGCTCAGAGTATAGTATTGATGCACTTAAAGAATTTGGTCTGTTAAAAGGATCATTTTTAAGTATTAAAAGAATCTTATCTTGTCACCCAATAAAATTTTTAGGTGGTGGCGAAGGTTTTGATCCTGTTAAAAAAAATACAAAACTAAAATAATATGGATACTAAAAATATAATAGCGGCAATTTCATTATCAGCAGCAGTTATAGTTTTGTATTCACTATTTTTTGCTCCTCCACCAATTACTGAAGAAAATATGGCTGAAGGAAATAAAGTAGAACAAAACAGTGACACACCTTCTCTAGATCAAAAAGAAAATGTTGCTGAAATTTCTAGAGAGGAAGCTTTAAATCAAAGTGAAAGAATTAATTTTGAGAATGAAAGTATTGTTGGTTCTATTTCACTTAAAGGTGGGGTAATTGATGATCTAACTTTTAAACAATATAATGTTAGTCTAGACTCACAGGAAAAGGTTACACTTCTTTCACCAAGAAATTCAAAAGATGGCTATTTAATTGAAAGTGGTTTTATTACATCAGATAAAAATGTTGAAATTCCAAATTCAAATTCTATTTGGAAAGTTTCAGGAAATAATAAATTAACTGATCAATCTCCTATAAAAATATCTTGGACAAATGATCAAGGTATTACATTTGAAAAACAGATCGCCTTGGATGATAAATATTTATTTTCAATTAAACAAAGTGTAATCAATCCTACAGATAAAAAATATGATTTTTATACTTATGGGCAAATCATTAGAAATGAAATGCCTGATATATCAAACTTCTATATCCTTCATGAAGGATTAGTAGCAACACTTGATGATGAACTTATTGAAGAAGATTACGATGATATACAAGAGAAGAAGTTTTCAAGAACAGCTCAAAAAGGATGGTTAGGAATTGGAGACAAATACTGGGTAACTTCGCTAATTCCACCTAGAGAAAAAGAATTTAAAACAACATTTGATTATAAAGATAAGTTCAGAGCAAATTTTGTTTCAACAGAGCCATTAGAACTCAATGAGAATTCATTGATTGAGGAAACCTTGCAAATAATTGTTGCTGCAAAAAGAGTTGATGTAATTGATGGATATGCTGAATCTTTAAACATTGATAAATTTGACTTAACAATTGATTGGGGATTTTTATACTTTATTACCAAACCATTATTTTTTGGAATAGATTATTTCTTTAAGTTACTTGGAAATTATGGCCTAGCGATTATAGCAATTACGATTTGTATAAGATTAGCATTTTTTCCACTTGCAAATTTTTCGTTTAGAAGCATGGCAAAAATGAAAGCCTTACAGCCTGAAATGGCAAGACTTAAAGAGCTACACAAAGACGACAAAATGAAACTGCAACAAGCGATGATGGCTCTTTATAAAAAAGAGAAAGTAAACCCAATGTCTGGTTGTTTACCAATACTTGTACAAATTCCAGTTTTCTTTGCTTTATACAAAGTTTTATTTGTAACAATTGAAATGAGACACATGCCTTTTTATGGCTGGATACAAGATTTATCTGAAAGAGACCCTACATCTTTGTTCAATCTATTTGGATTGTTGCCTTATGATGTACCATCATTTTTAGTCATTGGAGCATGGCCTGTTGCAATGGGTGTTTCTATGTGGGTTCAACAAAAATTAAATCCTGCTCCAACAGATCCGATGCAAGCAAAAATATTTATGTTCTTTCCATTATTCCTAACAATAATTTTGGCTCCTTTCCCAGCAGGGTTGGTAATATATTGGACAGTAAATAATATTTTAACTATGGCACAACAAGTTTTCATAATGAAACGAACCACTGTTAAAACAACAACTTAATGTTGGATATTAAAGAAGAAGAATTAAAAACAATTCTACCGTTAGATGGTCCTTCAACTGAGGAAGTAAAAAAATATTTAGAAAAATATAATGATGAATATATTGTTATTAAATGTGGTGGTAGCGTTTTAATTGATCAGAATCTTTTTGATATTTTTATTCAAGATATTTCAACACTTAATAAAATAGGTTTTACTCCTATAATTATTCATGGAGGTGGAAAGAGAATAAGCAATAAACTTAATGAAATAGGTTTAGAGAGTAAATTTATAAAGGGATTAAGGGTAACTGATGATGAAACTATTAAAGTTGTAGAGGAAGTATTAATTGATTTTAATAAGGAAATTATCAATGCTCTTGATCAGCAAAATTGTAAAAGTCAGAGTATTAATTCCAAGGAAAATAATATTTTTACAGTTGTCCAAGAAAATGAAGAACTCGGTTTTGTGGGCGCTCCTATAAATGTAGATCAATCAATAATAGATAAAATTATAGCAAATAAAAAAGTACCTATTATTGCACCTTTAGGTTTAGATAAAAATGATCAAACTCATAACGTCAATGCAGACACTGCAGCTGGCTATATTGCTAAAAAAATTAACGCAAGAAGGTTAATTATATTAAGTGACGTAGAAGGTGTTTTAGATAAAAATAAAAATCTAATTCCAGAAATTAATTCAGATTCTATAAAAGACTTAATCGATAATGAAACAATTACTGGGGGTATGATCCCAAAAATAAATAATTGCCTAGATGTTGCTAGCAATGGGGTAAAAGGAGTTGTTATAATAGATGGAAGAAAAAATCATTCTATTCTATTTGAACTTTTATCAGATGAAGGATCTGGAACTTTAATTAGACAATGAAAAATTTAGACAATATTAAAAATATTCTATTTGATTGCGACGGTGTACTTTATAGTGACCTAGAGGCAGTATTTGGTCAAGTTAGCCGAAAAATGACTGAATATATTTCAAGTAAACTTAATGTAGATTTAAAAAAAGCCAAAGAGCTTCAAACAAATTACTTTCACAAATACAATACAAGCTTAAATGGCCTAATGATACATCACGAAATTGATCCTAAAGAATTTCTAGATTTTGTTCATGATATTGATTTATCTTTTTTAGAAAAAGATACAGTATTAAGATATGAGTTAGAGAATATAAATCTAAGAAAATTTGTTTTTACTAACGGCAGTCAAAATCATGTAAAACATATCACTTCAACCCTAGGAATTGATGACCAATTTGAAGGTATATTTGATATTGTAGATGCAGAATATCATCCAAAACCAGAAGCTAAAGCTTTCGATTTAATGATAGAAAAATTCAAAATTGATCCAAAAGAAACTTTGTACATTGAAGATATAGCAAAAAACTTATCGATAGGTAAAGATCGAGGAACAATTACTGCTTGGTTAATTAATGATGAGGAATGGGGTAAAAAAGAATCTGATAAAGAATATATTGATTATAAAATTGAAAATCTTACTTTATTTTTAAAAGAAATAAGGTTATTAAAAAACCAATAAATTATGAGTATAGAAAATATTATAAATGAAGCTTGGGAAAATAAAGATCAAGTTAATCAAAATTCAGATCAAAAATTAAAAGATACTATTAATCAAGTAATAGAGGATCTAGATAGCGGTAAATCTAGAGTTGCTGAAAAAATTGATGGTGAATGGGTAACTCATCAACACCTAAAAAAAGCAATTATGCTAAGTTTTAGAATCCATGGTATGGAAACTTTAGATGGCCCCTATTCAGCTTGGAGAGATAAAGCGCATTTGTTAAAAGGAAAAACAGCTGGATGGTCAAACTCTGATTTTGAAAAAGCAGGTTTTAGAATGGTACCAAATACTGCAATGAGAAAAGGGTCATATGTTGCTAAAAATGTAGTTCTAATGCCGAGTTATATAAATATTGGCGCTTACATAGATGAAGGAACAATGATGGATACTTTTAGTCGTGCAGGTAGTTGCTGTCAGATTGGAAAAAATTGTCATATTTCAGCTGGAACTGGTATTGGCGGAGTTTTAGAACCAGCACAAGCACTTCCGACTATTATTGAAGATAATGTTTTTGTAGGTGCTATGTCAGAAGTTGTGGAAGGTGTAATAGTTGGTGAAGGTTCAGTGCTAAGTATGGGTATGTATATTGGCCAATCAACTAAAATCGTTAATAGAAAAACTGGTGAAGTAACTCATGGTAAAATACCTCCCTACTCAGTAGTTGTTCCTGGATCATTACCAGACAAAAATAATCCTGCAGCGCCCTCATTATACTGTGCAGTAATCATCAAACAAGTAGATGAAAAAACAAGATCCAAAACATCAGTAAACGATCTTTTAAGAGATTAAAATGCAAACCTTTAATGAATTACAATTAGCGAAAGAGCTAATTCGTTACCCATCTGTAACCCCAATAGACGCTGGAGTAATGAAATTTTTAGAAAAAAAATTAAAAAAATTAGGTTTCAAAACTAAAATATTAGAATTTAAAGAAAAAAACACTAAACCAGTTAAAAATCTTTATGCAAGACTTGGGTCTAAAGGTCCAAATTTTTGTTACGCTGGTCACTTAGATGTTGTGCCTGCTGGAAATTTAAAAGATTGGACTGTAAATCCTTTTAGACCCTCAATTAAAAAAGGACATTTAATTGGACGAGGAGCAAATGACATGAAAAGCTCTATTGCAGCCTTTGTTTCTGCCATTAGTATTTTTGTTAAAAATAACAAAAAATTTAATGGCTCTATAAGCTTACTAATTACTGGTGATGAAGAAGGAGTCGCTATTAACGGTACAAAAAAAGTTGTCGAATACTTAAAAAAAAGAAAAGAGAAAATTGATTTTTGTTTGGTTGGAGAACCAACTAATCCAAACAAATTGGGAGAAATGATCAAAATTGGTCGAAGAGGAAGTATGAATGGAAGACTTTCGGTTATAGGTATTCAGGGTCATGTTGCTTATCCTCATAGAGCTAACAATCCATCAACTGCTCTTGTTCAAATATTAAAAGAATTAAAAGAAATTAAATTTGATAAAGGAACAAAAAACTTTCAACCAACAAACCTAGAGGTTACAAAAATAAATATTGATAATACAGCTGACAACGTAATCCCGGGTTTGGCTAATGCAACTTTTAATATTAGGTTCAATAACAAACATTCATCAAATTCTATTAAAACAAAAATAAATAAAATTTTAAAGAAAATCTGTCATAAAAATAAATCAAATTACAAAATTGAATATAGTGTATCTGGTGAAGCTTTTTTAACCAAACCAAATCAGACTACATATATGATCCAAGATGTAATTAAAAAGATCACAAAGATTAAACCTGAACTCTCAACAACAGGAGGCACCTCTGACGCAAGATTTATTAGAAAGATTGCACCTTGTTTAGAATTTGGTTTGGTTGGAAAAACAATGCATAAAGTAGATGAAGCAGTTTCTTTAAATGATTTAAAAAAATTAACTTTAATTTATTCAAATATATTAAAGAATTATTTTAAGTGAAAACAGCTTTAATTACTTCAGATACATACAAAAATCACAATACAGGAGATGGACATCCTGAAAAAATAGATAGAGTTACGGCTGTTATTGATAACTTTAAAAAATTAGATAACAAAAATTTAATTTGGAAAAAGCCATCAAAATTTGAAAAATCATTATTAATAAAAACTCATTCCTCTGAATACATTGATCATGTCGATCGATCATACCCTCAAAATGGTTTTAATTTTTTAGATGGAGATACTGTTGTTTCCCCTGGTAGCAAAGAGGCAACAATGGACGCTGTTGGATCAATTATAGCAGCGATTGATGGTGTGGAAGAAAAAGAATTTAAAAATGCTTTTTGTGCAGTAAGACCCCCAGGTCATCACGCAGAAAAAGAAAAAGCAATGGGCTTTTGTATTTATAACAATGTTGCAGTTGGAGCTAATTATTTAATTGAGAAATATGGTTATAAAAAAATAGCTATAATTGATTTTGATGTCCATCACGGTAATGGAACTCAAGATATTTTTTTCAATAATGAAAAAGTTTTATATATTTCTACACATCAATTTCCATATTATCCAGGTTCAGGATCAGAAAAAGAGATTGGAAAATTTAATAATATTTTAAATATTCCACTAGAAGCAGGAACCAGTGCTACAGAATATTTAAATGCTTATGAACTGGTACTAAAGAAATTAAAAGAATTTAAACCAGAATTTATACTGTTTTCTGCAGGTTTTGATGCTCATATTGATGATCCATTAGCACAATTAAAACTTAATGCGGAAGATTATTATTCAATTACAAAAAGAACTTTAGAAATTTCAAAATCATTTTGTAAAGGTAATGTAGTGTCAATCCTAGAAGGTGGATATGATTTAAAAGCACTACAAGATAGTACTCAAAGACATGTTGATGCTCTTTTAGAATTTAATTGATAAATCCTAAGAAAACTCTAAATAAAAAATCTTTATGAAATTATATAAAATTAAAAAATCTGATATCGATAAAAAAGGCAGAGGACTTTATGCTACTAGAGATATCAAAGAAGGTACCAAAATAATTGATTACGTTGGTAAACTAATTACAAAAAAACAAACAGAAGAATCTGATAAATATGACAATAATAAACCAATCTATTTATTTACTATCAATAAAAAATATGACCTTGATGGAGATTTTTCATGGAATACTGCAGGATTAATTAATCATTCTTGCGACAATAATTGTGATTATGATGGCAAAGGTCTTAAAATTTGGGTTAAAGCAATAAGAGATATTAAAAAAGGTGAAGAATTTACTTGTGATTATGGTTTTGGTTATGACGAAAATTACAAACAATTTCCATGTAAGTGTGATTCAAAAAATTGTTGTGGGTATATTGTAAGAGCAGAGTCTAGATGGCGGATAAATAAAAAATTTGCTATGAGTAATAAAAAAAATCTAATAAAAAATTCTAGATAAAAATAAGCCAGTAGGTGGTGCTGGAGGAGCACACATTGATCTTTTTTTAGATTTTAAAGCTTTATCAAAATTTTTTAAATCCCATTTCTTTTCACCTAAATATTTCAAACAACCAACCATTGATCTCACTTGCTGTTGAAGAAAAGATTGAGATTTAAATTGAATTTCTATTTTAGCATTTGAAGATTTTAATTTTACAAAATCCATTGTTCTAACTGGGCTTTTTGCATTACAACTTGACGCTCTAAATGTTGAGAAATCTTTAGTACCAACTAATTTTTTTGCACCCAATTTCATTAAATCTAAATCTAATTTTTTTCTTACATGCCAAACTTGGTTTTTTTCAATCACCGGCGAACTTGTTCTATTTAAAATAATATATTTATAAATTCTCTTTTTTGCAGAAAATCTTGAATGAAAATTACTATTCCTTTTTTTTATTTTAAGAATTGCAATATTTTCATTTTTCAAAAAGTGATTAATTGAGTTAATGAATTTATCTAAGTTTAACAATTTTTTTTTTAAATCAAAATGTGCGGACTGCTCTATGGCATGAACACCAGCATCTGTTCTACCCGATCCAACTATAGTAATATTTTCTTTTAATAATTTTCTAATTTTGTCTTGAAGTATTCCTTGGATAGTTTTATTTTTTTTTTGAATTTGCCAACCTTTATAATTTGTCCCCAAATATTCAATCAAAAGCTGATATCTAAACATTTATATCTTTGAGCCTTTTTTTATCTGCGAACCTAGTATAAATTCACCAATATTTTGAGGTCTTTTACCCTGTCTCTGAATTTCCTTAACAATTATCGATTGATTATTACCACAAGCGATTTCAAGATTATCACTCAATACTGACCCTGGATTTCCTTGAGCTCGTCCAATTTGAGCTTTTAAAATTTTATATCTTTCTCCATTAAAATTAAAAAATGCTCCTGGTGATGGATATAAACCGTTTATCTTACCAATAATTTTTTCAGCATTTTCATCCCAATTAATTTGACCTTCATTTTTTTGAATTTTAGAAGCGTAAGTGGCATTCAAATGATCTTGCTCAACAAAATTTGCTTTATTCTCTAAAATATCATCAACATTATCTAAAATTTTTTCTGCTGCTAAATTTGAAAGTTTTTCACTAATTTCTAACGCGTTCAAATTTTCATTAAGTTGAATTTTATAATTATTACAAACTGGCCCTGCATCTAATTTTTCAACAATTCTCATTATACTTATTCCAGTTTCCTGATCTAAATTCATAATAGATCTTTGAATTGGTGCAGCACCCCTCCATTTAGGCAGTAAAGATGCGTGTAAATTTATAAAACCTGTTTTAGTTAAGCTTAGAAATTTTTTAGGTATGATTTGTCCGTAAGCAACAACTATTGCTAAATCGGCATTTAAAGAATTTAGAAAATTATATTCCTCTTCATTATTTAAAATTGGTGGTGTTCTGTATTCTAAATTTAAAGTTTCAGAAATACCTTGTATTGGAGACTTATTAATTTTTTGTCCTCTTTTTGATTTTTGAGGTGGCTGTGTATATACACAGGAAATATTATATCCATTTTGATATAAAGATTTTAAAATTGGTACAGCGAACATGGGAGTGCCCATAAAAACTAACTTTTTTGACATTTTTTAAACTTCGGCTGTGTTGGATTTTAATTTTGAAAGTTTCTTTATGATCATTGTTTTTTTTAGTTTTGAAAGATAATCGATAAACAATATCCCTTCCAAATGATCCATTTCATGCTGAATGCATGTTGCAAGCAATCCATCTGCCTTTAGTAGTTGTTTCTTTCCGTTGTAATCTAAATACTCTACTTCACATTTGCTTGGTCGATCAATTTCAGCAAATTGGTTTGGTACTGATAAACACCCTTCTTCGTAGGTTGCCTTGAGTGGATCTTTATTTTTTATAACTGGATTTACAAAGTATCTAGGCTCTTTTTTATTTTCATCCTTACTTATATCCATCACTATAATTCTTTTTGGTACACCAATCTGAATTGCCGCAAGACCAATACCATTAGCATCATACATTGTATCGAGCATATCATTCATTAATTTTTGCTCTTCACTTCCTACAGCTTCCACTGGTTTTGAAACTTGTCGAAGTAATTTATTAGGTTCTGTAATAATCGTTCTAATAGCCATAAAATTTGTATGTTATTATAATTTTTATACTTTTAAAGGAAGAACTTTTAGCAATATCCTATTTCTTATTAAATCAGCATTTATTTGATTGAGTGTATTCGAAATAAAATAAAGTCTTTTTTCATCAATATTTTCTATTTTGTCATTACCTATAATCTCAATTAAAGATAATAAAACTGTTCCAACTTCATTTGCATTTATCAACTCCACTAAATTTTCATCTAGTTCATAGGGTTTTTTGGAATACAAACTGTCATACTCACTTGGTATTTCTACTCCATCTGATTTGAGACTTTCTATAAAAATTATATCTTTAGTAGACAAGGTTTCATTACTAAAAATTATTCTATCTAGAAATTTTTTTAAATCTTCTTGTATTTCAGATTTTGAATAATCTCCTCTAAAATAATTTACCCACTTAGATTGATGTAAAATATTATTATTGTACTTAATTTTTTTGAACTCTGAATTCTGATTTTTTGAATAGTTATTGTAGAAACTTAAATAATCTGAAGGAACATTATCTACTTCAATTTTATTCAAGAAATTATTGAGCTCTATATCAAAAGCTAATCCAATTTTATTGTCCTCAAATAGCTGCTTCAACAACTGTAAAAATTTCAATTTTAATTCTGGTTCACTTGTTAAAAGTGCTCTTTGATAAATTAATGCTCTTGCTTCTACTGGAGATAGCAACTTATAAGTATCAGTTGCACTTAACAATTGATCAATATTAAATTGAAATTTTTTATAATATTCAAACAAGTCTTTTTCTGAAAATATTTTATAATTTGCAGCTTTTTCAATAATTAAGATTTTGTTTTGATCATTAATATCAACATTACTTAGGTCCGGTAATAAATTTGAATTTGAAAGATATTTCCAAATTAATTGTGGTGTATTTTCATTTGGTTCAAATGAAAAATCTGGATTTGTCCTATGTGCTAAATGAAACTCGAATACTGAACCCTCTGAGATTTCTTTGGATGCCTCCTCAATATAACCAAATAGGTAATTCATTTTATTCTCAAAATATTCATCTTGAAAACCTAACTCTTTTTTAAGATCTAAAATTAATTGTGCTTCTTCATTTTTTCCATAATTTACTAAACAATATAAATTTAATTTTGATAAATATTCATCCTCAACTGGTTCTTTAATTTTTGTAAAAAATTCACAAGTTTTTTTTAGATCTGCGTCTGATAAATAGTTATCTAATAAATGTCTTGTTAATTCAGGATGAGAGCTTACAATTTGATTATTAATCAAAAATTCTTCGATAAGTTCTAAATTAGAATTTTTGATTAACCAATCAGATTTAAATTTTAAAAATTCATTTTCAGTAATATTTTGATTAGGATAATGAGCGTTAGTTAATAATGAGACTTCCATAATTTCTAAAGCATCATTTGAAAGATTAATTTTCTCTAAACTATCAAACAAACTTTTTAACTTTTGACCATCAGAATTCGTCCACATATCAATAGTCAAACCATGTTCTTCAGGATCATATAATCCTACGATTTTGGCTTCTTTTGATATTAAATTTTCATCTAATTCTATAGAGCCAGCATTTTTATCTGACTGCATATCAAAAACACTTATTTGATCCTTATTATTTTCACCTTTCGAGGTAACTGTTTCTTCAACAGTTTCATTTTCTTTTTTTTCAAGATTCCAAATATCGATTGGATTTTCTTCTGCATGAATAGGATTTAAAAAAACTAGATAGATAAATAAAATAAAAAAAAAATTTTTATTTAACAATTTTAAAATTTTCATTTGGAATAATTTTTTCTATTTCCTTTTTAGGGGCAGGAAAATCAATTGAATTAAGAATGAAAACAACACCAAGAACTAATACTAGTCCAAAAATAGATTTAACAACTAGTCCAATTATACTTTTTTTGCTCGAACTTGTATTTTTGTTGAATTGCATATAACTTTAGTTAATTTCAAATTAAGACATATTTGTGTTTTTTCAATATTTAAACTTATGAAATCAAAAAAAAATCTTGTTTTTTTAGGTATGATGGGTTCTGGAAAGAGTTCTATAGGCTCTTTGGTTGCCAAAAAATTTAAATTAAATTTTGTAGATATAGATAAAGAAATTGAGAAAAATTTAAATACAACAATTAGAAAAATATTTGAAACTAAAGGAGAAGAATATTTTAGAAAAATTGAAGAAAAAACTACACTAAAAAAATTAAAACTTAATTCTACTGTAGTCTCTCTAGGAGGGGGTGCTTTTGCCAACAAAAATATAAGAAATGAGGTTTTAAAAAATCATCATTCATTTTGGTTAAATTGGGATGAAAAAATTTTAATCGAAAGAATTAAAAATAGCAAAAAAAGACCTTTGACAATTAATGCTACAGATAGCGATTTAATTGATTTAATCAAAAAAAGAACTAACATTTATTCTAAAGCATTATATGAAATCAAATGTGATAATCTCACAAAAAATGAAATCGTAGGCAAAATTAAAGAAATTTATGAAACCAATTAAATTAAAAATTGAAACAAAAACACAAAAATATCCAATAATAATTGGATCAAATTTAATTACTAACTTTTCAAAAATAATTAAAAATAATTCTTTAACATTTAATCAATGTCTTCTCGTAGTTGATAAAAATGTGCCAAAAAAATTTATCACTAAAATAAAAAACTCATTAAAAAAAAAGAAAATAAATATATGTTTTTTTAGTGCCAGCGAGACCAATAAAAGCTTTGGTATTATAAATAAAATTCTAGAAATTTTATTAAATAAAAACTTCTCTAGAGATGACTGCTTAATTTCAATAGGCGGAGGTATTACAGGTGATGTAAGTGGTTTTGCATCTAGTATCTTTAAAAGAGGTATGAAATTTATAAATATACCAACAACACTTTTATCCCAAGTAGACTCTTCGATAGGTGGTAAAACTGGTATAAATTCAAATTATGGAAAAAACCTGATTGGTAGTTTTTATCAACCAAACTTAGTTATATCAGATGTTGATTTTCTTAAGTCGCTTCCAAAAAGAGAGATAATTTGTGGATATGGTGAAATTTTAAAACATTCTTTAATTAGAGATAAAAATTTTTTTAAATTTTTGAATAAAAATGTAAGTAAAATTACTCAACTGACTTCTCCATTTATTGAAAAAGCGATTTATGAAAGCTGCAAAATTAAAAAGAATGTAGTTGAAAAAGACGAGAAAGAAAAACATTTAAGAAAAGTTCTAAATTTTGGACATACATTTGCTCATGCTTATGAAGCGAGTTTAAATTACAGTAAAAAATTAAATCATGGTGAGGCAGTAATTTTGGGTATGAAAACTGCGTTGAGTTTAAGCCTAAGTTTAAAAATGCTTGAAAAAAGGGATTACAATCTAATATTAAATCATGTCAATAAATTAAATCTATCAATATCTGTTAATAAATTTTTTACAAAAAAAAATTTAAATAGAATATTATATTTCATGGCAAAGGATAAAAAAAATAAATCCCAAAAAATTAATTTAGTATTGTTGAAAAAAATTGGATCTCCACAGATAAATAATGAATATTCAAAAGAAAGAATAAAAAAATTTTTTAACGATTACTTAAGATAGCTGAATTTGAATTGAGTGGATAGTTTCTTTTAGCTCTTTATCTAATACTTTGTAAATTTTTTTATTACTTTCAATTCTATTCATATTTTTTAGCTCATCTGAAACAATATTTAATTTTAAATGATATTTGCCCTCTTGATTACCTTTGTGATTTTTATGAAGGAAAGATTTATCTTCGATTTCTATATTTTGAATATTTATTTGATCTGATAATTTTTTTTTTATAATTGCAATTAATTCATTAATATCCATATAGTAATTATTATATCATGAAAAATATTTGTGACTGGAATAATTGTAATGAAATTGGTGAATATAGGGCACCAATTGAGAAGGATAATAGCAGAAAATATAGAATGCTCTGTTTAGAACATGTTAAAGAATTTAACAAAAACTGGAATTATTTTTCAGGTATGAGTGACAATCAAGTAATCAATTTTTTAAAGTCAGATATGACTTGGCATAAACCTACACAAAACTTTAGTTCCTCGGATAATTTTTTTAAAGTTCTATGGAACACAACTTTAAAGGATGAATTTGATAAAGATAAATTTAATGGAGATTATAACCATATGCGTCAATTTAAATTTGATCATAAAGATATTAAAGCATTTGGAATATTGGGAATAACAGTAGGTTTAAAGTGGCAAAAAATACAAGAAAAATTCAAAGTGCTTGTTAAAAAATTTCACCCTGATATGAATGCCGGAAATAAAAAATACGAGGAAAAATTAAAACTAATAACTTTAGCTTACACACAGCTAAAAAATACTTATAGGGAAAAAATTGACACCAAATCTTAACATTCAACCTGATATAAAAATTTCTTTAAAACAATCCTTTGGAATAGATTCTGAAATGGAGGTGGATGCTTTTTCAAAAAAAAGTGAATATGTTCCTGAAATAGATAAAAATTATAAATTTGATAGAGATACTACTCTTGCAATCATTTCAGGGTTTGCGTTTAATAAAAGAGTATTGGTTCAAGGATATCATGGAACTGGAAAATCAACACATATAGAACAAATTGCTGCAAGACTAAACTGGCCTTGTATTCGTGTAAATTTAGACAGTCACGTAAGTAGAATAGATCTAATAGGTAAAGATGCAATTGTCCTTAAAGATGGAAAACAAGTAACACAGTTTAATGAAGGTATTCTACCATGGTCAATTCAGAATCCAGTTGCTTTAGTATTCGATGAGTATGATGCTGGAAGACCTGATGTTATGTTCGTTATTCAAAGAGTATTAGAGGCTGAAGGAAATTTCACTTTGCTAGATAAAAATAAAGTAATTAGTCAAAATAAATATTTTAGATTATTTGCTACATCTAACACTGTTGGACTTGGAGATACCAGTGGACTTTATCATGGAACACAACAGATTAACCAAGGTCAAATGGATAGATGGAATATAGTAACAACATTAAACTATCTAAGTCTAGATAGAGAAATGGATATAGTTTTATCAAAAAATAAAAATTTAAATAACGCTAAGGGAAAAGAAAAAGTAGCTAACATGATTAAAGTAGCATCCTTAACCAGAAAGGGTTTTATTGCTGGAGATATCTCTACTGTAATGAGTCCAAGAACAGTTCTTCACTGGGCTGAAAATTCTGAAATTTTTAAAGATACTGGTTATGCTTTTAGAGTAACCTTTTTAAATAAGTGCGATGATATTGAAAAAAATACGATCGCAGAATATTATCAAAGATGTTTTGGTGAAGAGTTGCCTGAATCTTTGATCAATATTCAAATTTAAATGAGCAATAAAGAGACAAATTTAAAAGAAAAATTTAGAATTGCTTTATCTTCAACAGCAAAAGTTATTGCTGACGATATTGATATAAACAATAAATCCTCTGAAGATAAAATGACTAAAGACACTTCATCTTTTGAAATAAATGATCTAACTAGTCCTAGTGATTTTATAAAATTAAGAGCTGAAACAGACTCTTCGGCACTTAAAAAAAGATTTTCAGATGAAAAAATTTATAGGAAAAATTTGCCTACCAACACATCTTCTAGATCTTTATATAATATAGCTGAAAAGATTAGATATGAAGCCCTAGGGGGTAAAATGTTAAAAGGAATTCAAAAAAATTTTTCTGAAAACTATTCCCAAATAATTAATCGTAAAAGAAAAGATCAGCTTAAAACTAAAGAAGACGTTTCTGTTGCTGAAGCATTTGAGCTTTATATGCTTAAAAACTTTCATAATATAGATCTAAATCCTTTAACATCTAAAATGCTTAATTTTTGGGAAAAAGATTTTGAGCAATCAATAAAGCAACATAAAGATTTTTTGCTAAATAATTTAGAAAATCAAAATACATATAGTTTAAAATTTTCTGAAATATTGGAAGAAATGGATATTTTTCAAAGTGATGAAGAAGATCAGGAGGAAGAAGAAAATCAAGATCAGGGTCAAGATAATCCCTCAAATGATGACCAAAATAAAGACAATGAAGATAACAAAGATGAAAATGATGAACAGCAAACAGAAGCATCTGTAGATGCTGATTATAGTATAGACGAGTTTAATTTAGATGAACAGTTATCTGATGTTGAGTCTGATGAACAAAACTCTGAACAGGTAATTCAAAAAAAAATTGATAATATAAATCTTGATTACAAAATATTTACTACTCAATACGACGAGGTTGTTAAGGCTGAAAATCTAGAAAATGCAGATGAGGCAACTAAACTTAGAAAAAATTTAGATCAACAGTTAATTGGTTTCCAAGATGTGATTACAAAGTTAGCCAATAAACTTCAAAGACAATTACTTGCAAAACAAAATAGGGCTTGGGAGTTTGATTTAGAAGAAGGTTTACTTGATAGTTCAAAGTTACCTAGAATAATAATGGATCCATATAACTCTTTATCATTTAAAAAAGAAAAAGATCTAGACTTTAAAGACACAGTTGTAACTTTGCTTATTGATAATTCTGGTTCTATGAGAGGGAGACCAATAACGATAGCTGCTATTTGTGCAGATATCCTATCAAGAACACTCGAAAGATGTTCGGTCAAAGTAGAGATTTTAGGATTTACCACAAAAAACTGGAAAGGCGGACAAAGTAGAGAATTTTGGACTAAAAATTCAAAACCAAAAACACCTGGGAGACTTAACGATCTAAGACATATAATTTATAAAGGTGCAGATACACATTGGAGACAGGCAAAAAATAATTTAGGTTTGATGTTAAAAGAAGGTTTGTTAAAAGAAAATATTGATGGAGAAGCTATATCTTGGGCATACAACAGGATTAAAAAAAGAAAAGAAGAAAGAAAGATTTTGATGGTAATTTCTGATGGAGCTCCAGTTGACGATTCAACACTTTCAGTAAATTCAGGAGACTTTTTAGAAAAACATTTAAAGAAAATGGTCAAATTTATTGAGAATAAATCTGATATTGAAATTTTAGCGATTGGTATTGGTCATGATGTTTCAAGATATTATGATAGAGCTATAAAAATTACTGATGTAAATGAATTAGGTGATGTGATGATATCTCAACTTAGCTCCTTGTTCGAAACAAAGAAAAAATTTCATTGAATATTAAATAAATCTTTATTTCTCCATTTAATTATCACTTCAGCACCAGATCTTGTTTTAGAGTTTCTACATATTACAGAAGCAAAATTTTTTTCCAATAATGTTTTTCCTATAAACAAACCTAAACCAAGCCCTGTTTTTGATTTATCTTGAGGATTATTTGATTTTAAATACGGTTCTCCTATTTTTGACAAAATATCTTTTGGATATCCTGGACCGTCATCCTCTACACTTATTTCGGTAAATTCACTATCACTCTTTAAATTTATGAAAATATTTTCGTCAGAAAATTTATTAGCATTACCTATAAAATTTCTTAGTCCATAGACAATTTCTATAGATTTAACTATTTTTTTTGAGTTAGAATCTTGATCAAAATTAAAGATAAATTTCTTTGTGCTTATCTCTTTAAATGAATTTAAAATTTCATTTAAATAATCTCTTATTGAAATATCCTTATCAATAAATTCATCTTCTTCATCTGGATTTAAGGTTAATTTTTTTAATATTTCATTACATCTTTCAACCTGACTTGATAATAAATTGATATCTTTTTCTAAATCTTTGTTACCTTCAAATTGTTTTAGTAATTCTTGGGTAATTATTTTTATAGTTGAAAGAGGTGTTCCCAAAGAATGCGCAGCTGCAGCAGCTTGACCACCTAAGGATAGTAGCTCATGTTCCTTAGCCATCACTTCTTCCATTTTAGTTAGAGCTTCTTTTCTTAACCTGGACTGAGTTCCAAAAGTCATTGCAAAATAATTCAAAAAAACAAGCGCAACAATCAAAGCGATTGGAATAGAGTAATAATAATAAGGACTTACATGAAAATGATCACTAAGTGGAGAAGGTAATTCTGTTGAATAAAAAGTTAAAAAGATAATTGAAAAAGCTGTTAATAATACAAGCAAAGTATTCGTTCTAAAACTTAAATTAGAAGATGAAAATACACTGGGAATAATTATGAAAATAACAAATGGATTAACAATTCCACCTGATAAATAAAGTAATATAGCTAGTTGCAAAATATCGATAACTAAAAAAATTAAAGCTGATCTGTCTGATAATTGAGTTTTTTGATAAATAAAAATTAAGTAAAAATTACTTATTATGCCAATAAATATAACTAGATTAGAAGTTATAAAATCAAATTTGAAATTTAGTATAAAGTATACAAAATTAACTGCAATTAACTGTCCAATTATGCCAATCCACCTTAAGGTAATATAAGTAGATTTTTTGAATGAGTGGTGCTTTGAAGTTTCAAAAAACTTCATTTTTAAATATCAAGATTTTTTACATTAATAGCATTTGAGACTATGAAATCTTTTCTTAATGCAACATCATTTCCCATTAGTGTATGGATAAGACTTTGATCTTTTTTAAGATCTTTAGAGTACTGAACTTGAAGCAAATTTCTAGTTTCTGGATCTAAAGTTGTGTTCCATAACTCTTCTGGATTCATTTCACCAAGACCTTTGAACCTTTGAATATTCATTTTTGATTTTTCTATATCTAAAGAATTATAATATTCTTTTGAGCCTTTTTTTAATTTTTTTAATTCCTTGTTATTATTTACGATGTAATCCTCTAATTCTTTTTCATCTTTAATATAAATTCCTTTTGAACCTTTATTAATTTTAAATAAAGGTGGTTGAGCTAGGTAAACATGGCCATTTTCAATTAATTTATTAAATGGTTTGTTATTAAAAAAAGTTAATAACAATGCTCTTATGTGAGAACCATCAACATCAGCATCTGTCATTATAATTATTTTGCCATATCTTAAATCTTTTAAATCTATCTCCTGAGATTTAGGATCAAGTCCCAATGCATTAATTAGTGTTACAATCTCATTTGAAGATATCATTTTTGCAAGAGCCTTTGTTCTTAGATCTGAACCGTTACCATTCCCGTTACCGTTCTTTTTTAAATTTATATCCTCAACATAAGTGTTTAAAATCTTACCTCTTAGAGGCAAAACAGCTTGATTTGCTCTATTTCTTCCTTGTTTAGCTGAACCCCCCGCCGAGTCTCCCTCAACTATAAATAATTCTGTTCCCTCTTGTTTTCCTATCTGACAATCAGCTAATTTTCCCGGTAGTCCACTTAACTCAAGAGCTCCCTTTCTTCTTACATTTTCTCTAGCTTTTCTAGCAACATCTCTTGCCATGGCAGCTTGAATAACTTTAGCCAAGACTATTTTTGCAATCGATGGATTTTGGTCAAACCAAATTGATAGTTTTTCATTAACTAATGTTTCAACAATCATTCTAACTTCTGATGAAACTAATTTATCTTTAGTTTGTGAAGAGAATTTAGGGTCAGGAATTTTAGTTGAAAGAACACACGTTAATCCTTCTTTAATATCATCTCCTGAAATTGCTAATTTATTCTTTTTTAATAAATTATTTTCATTAGCATATTTATTTACAACCCTTGTAAGTGCACTTCTAAAGCCTAATAAATGCGTTCCACCATCTTTTTGATAGATATTATTAGTGTATGGAAATATATCTTCAGCATAACCAGCATTCCATTTTAAAGAACACTCTATTTCAATATTATTTTTTTTACCTTCAATATAAATTGGCTTACGAAATAGGTCATTACCATTTTTATTTTGTAATTTTTCTCTTTTTTCATCTAAAAAATCTACAAACTCTAAAACACCTCCATCATATTTAAATTCAGATATTTTTTCTTTTTTTTGACTAGCATCAGTAAAAATTATTTTGATACCTTTATTTAGGAAAGCTAACTCTCTCATCCTTTTAATTAAAATATTTGCACTAAATTTAATTGACGAAAATATATCTTTAGAAGGTAAGAATGTTATTTGAGTACCTGTATTTTTAGATTTTCCAACTACTTTTAGAGGTGATTTTGCTTCACCATTTTTAAATTCTATAAAATGTTTTTTTCCATCTCGATTTATTTCTAACTCTAATTTTTCTGATAATGCATTAACAACTGAAACACCAACTCCATGTAGTCCACCAGAAACTTTATATGAATTATGATCAAACTTACCACCAGCATGAAGTTGAGTCATAATTACCTCAGCTGCTGATTTTTTTTCCCCTTTGTGCATATCAACAGGGATACCTCTTCCATCATCATTTACAGTAATTGTTCCGTCAGAATTAATTTTTACATTAATATTTTTACAATGACCTGCCAATGCCTCGTCTATGGAGTTATCTACAACCTCATAGACCATATGATGTAAACCCGTACCATCATCGGTATCTCCTATATACATCCCTGGTCTTTTTCTGACCGCTTCGAGACCTTTTAAAACCTTAATTGAGTCAGCTTGATATGTGTTTTTGTTTGTCATTTTTTTAAATTTTGGAAAAAATTAATTATAACATTTTTTAATAAAATTGCTGATTTATCTTAACAATTTAGCATTTAAATGCTCAAATTATCGTTGAAAAATAAAGTAAATTTAATGGCGGAGAGAATGGGATTCGAACCCATGAAAGGATTGCTCCTTTACACGCTTTCCAAGCGTGCGCCTTCAACCACTCGGCCACCTCTCCAGTTATTTTTCTTTTGAAATTTTAAGAACACCAATAAATGCCTCTTGAGGTATTTCCACTCTTCCAAATTGTTTTGATCTAGCTTTCCCCTTTTTTTGTTTTTCTAATAATTTTCTTTTTCTATCTGTAGCTCCACCACCATGAATTTTTGTTAAAACATCTTTTTTAAAACCTTTGATAGTCTCTCTGGCAATAATTTTTCCTCCAATTGCAGCTTGCACAGGAATCATAAAATTATGTCTTGGAATTAGGTCTTTTAGTTTTTCACAAACTTCTCTCCCAGTTTTTTGAGCAAAATCTTTATGTATCATCATAGCTAAAGCATCAACAGGTTCACCATTCACTAAAATACCAAGCTTCACTAGATCACCTTCTCTATGCTCAATTATTTCATAATCAAAACTTGCATATCCACTTGTCATTGACTTAAGTCTATCATTAAAATCAAACACAACTTCGTTTAAGGGAAGTTCATAATTTACTACTGCTCGATTACCAGAATAGCTAAGGTTGGTTTGTACTCCTCTTTTGTCCTGACACATTTTAATTATTGAACCTAAGTACTGATCTGGAGTAATAATAGTTGCCTTAATCCATGGTTCTTCAATGTATTTTATTAATGTAGGATCAGGTAAGCTTGATGGATTTTGTAAATCCATCGTATCACCATTATTCAAATGGACTTTATAAACTACACCAGGAGTTGTCGTTAATAAATTAACATCAAATTCTCTTTCAAGTCGTTCTGTTACAATTTCTAGATGGAGTAAACCTAAAAACCCACATCTAAATCCTAAACCTAAAGCTGAAGATGATTCTGGTTCAAAAGAAAAGCTTGCATCATTTAATTGTAACTTTGCTAAACCATCTTTCAATTTTTGAAACTCTGAGCTATCCACAGGAAATAATCCACAAAATACTACTGGTTTGCTTGGTTTAAATCCTGGTAAAGCTTCTTTTAATGGTTTTGTTGCGTCACAAATTGTATCTCCAACTTTTGTCTCTGATAACACTTTAATCCCTGTTGTGATAAATCCTATTTCTCCTGTTTTTAATTCAGTGATATCAACTGGCTTTGGTGTAAAAACACCAACTTTTTCTACAATATATTCTTGATTTGTAGACATCATTTTGATCTTCATGTGTTTAGAAAGTTTCCCATCAATAACTCTAACTAATATGACAACACCTAAATAAGTATCGTACCAACTATCTACTAGTAAACATTTTAAATTAGATGAACTCTCACCTTTTGGTGCTGGTAAAGTCGTTATAATTTGCTCTAAGATGTCTCCGATTCCCTCACCAGTTTTTCCAGAACATGGAATAGCATTCTCAGTATCTATACCAATAACTTCCTCGATTTGCTTTTTTGTTCTTTCTAAATCAGAAGCTGGTAAATCTACTTTATTTAATACTGGTACAATTTCATGATTTGTATCTAATGCCTGATAAACGTTTGCTAAAGTTTGGGCCTCAACTCCTTGTGTGCTATCTACAATTAAAATTGAACCTTCACACGCATATAATGATCTGCTTACCTCATAGCTAAAGTCTACATGTCCTGGGGTGTCTATAATATTTAAAATATATTCTTTTCCGTCTTTAGCTTTATAATTTAGTTTTACTGTTTGAGCTTTAATTGTGATACCTCTCTCTCGTTCAATATCCATTGAGTCTAAAACTTGAGCCTTCATCTCTCTTTCAGTCAAACCACCACAACTATGAATTATTCTGTCTGCAATAGTAGATTTTCCATGATCAATGTGTGCAATGATTGCAAAATTTCTTATATTATCGATTGAACTCATTGGCTTTAGGATCGAATTTTAGCGCCAGTTTTATTTTCGACTGTTTCTATAATTAATTTATTGATTTCTTCTAAATCAGCATCTTTTAGGGTTTTTTCTTGAGATTGAATAGTAACACTGATTGCAATTGATTTTTTGTTTTGTGGAATATTGTCACCCTCATAAACATCAAAAACTTTAATGTTTGATATCAAACTCTTATCAACATTTGATATTACATTAACTAAATCCTGAACATTAATTTTTTTATCAACTATAAAAGCGAAATCCCTTTCTGACTTTTGATAATCTGAAACAGAATATTTTGTTTTTTGATCTTTTAATGATTTTTTTGGTAATTTTAAATTATCTAGAAATATTTCAAAACCTACTAAAGACTCAGTTTTCATATCTATTTTCTTAATGATGTTTGGGTGAATTTCACCAAAGTATGCAGCTACACTTTCTTTACCTCTATTTAAAAACAATCTTCCAGATTTACCTGGATGATAATAATCAGGTGTCTCATCATCAATAAAAAATTTTTCTGAATCGTAACCTGCTTCAACTAAAGTTTGAACTACATCTTTTTTAATATCAAAAACATCAATATTTCTCTCTTTTTCTAACCAAGAAAGACGAGATTTTTTTCCAGCTGCTAAACCACCAACTACTATATTTTGTTCACCAGGTTGCTTTCCAAAAAATGTTGGTCCTATTTCAAAAATAGATAAATCTTTAAATCCTCTATCTATATTTTTACTCATATACATAATTAAATTTGAAAATATTGAATTTCTCAAAACTCCTAATTCTGAACTTATAGGATTCACAATTTTTAATTCATCATTTTGCCCTTTGAAATGATCATTATATTTTGCATCTGTGAAAGACCAAGTAATTGCTTCCAAATAACCTTTTGAGGCAACAGATCTTTGGAGGAAATGAAACAATTTTTGAGTTTGTGTCAGAGTAGATTTTTTTCTCTCTTTGATTGGTTCTTCAATTTTTATTTTATCATACCCAACTATTCTTACCAATTCCTCAACAACATCTATTTCCTGAGTAATATCTGGTCTCCAGGAAGGGATAGTTAATTTAAAAACTTTTTTATCTTTTTTGCATGTAAAACCTAGGTTATCTAAAATTTTTAACATATCTTTTGTTAAAATTTTAAAACCTGTAAATTTTTCAAATGAATTTGGATCAAATTTAATTATTTGATTTTTAAATGTACTAATTTTTTGGATATCAATCTTACTAATTTCACCACCACAAATTTCTTTAATTAAAAATGCTGCTTTATTTAAGCCTTCTTCAATTGACAATTGGTCTATTCCTCTTTCAAATCTAAACTTTGCATCCGTATCAATATTTAATCTTTTTGCAGTTCTTCTAATTGATCTTGGATCAAAATAAGCTGACTCGATTAAAACATTTTGTGTGCCCATTTCTGTTCCAGATCTTATGCCTCCGATGATACCACCTAGTCCTAACACGCCTTTGTCATCACTTATAACGCACATGTCATCTTCAAGCTTATAGTTTTTGTTATCTAATGCTGTAAACTCTTCACCAGATTTTGAGTTTCTAACAATTATTCCTTTTTCAATTTTATCTGCATCATAAGCATGTAATGGACGATTAATATCAATCATTACATAATTTGTAATATCAACAATTGCTGAAATAGGTTTTTGACCTATAGAAATTAATTTATCCTTTAGCCACTTTGGGCTTTCAGTATTTTTTACATTTGTTACCAAACAGCTTCCAAAAGAAAAACATCCTTGTTTTTTTTCATTTGTAATTTTTACTTTAATTGTTTGAGATTTTTTTGATTTTATTTTTTGTTCTTTAATCTGTTTTAATTTGCCAAAGCCTGAAGCTGCTAAATCTCTAGCTATTCCTCTAACACCAAGACAGTCCGGTCTGTTAGGTGTGATTGATAAATCAATCAAATTAGAACTAGATTGAGTAAAAAAACTTTTTCCAATACTTTTGTTGTATTTTGAGGATGAAAGCTCAGTAATTCCATCACTTTCCTCAGACAAATTGAGTTCAGATTCAGAACAAAGCATACCATAAGATGTAACATCTCTAATTTTTGCTATAACTAATTTTGTTTTATTTTTTGGAATAATCGCACCAGGAGGAGCATAAACAGTGATTAAACCTTCTCTAGCATTTGGTGCACCACATACGACCTTCTTAATTTCTTTTTCACCTACATCAACATCGCAAACTTTTAAACGGTCTGCATTAGGATGTTTTTCGGTTTTTAAAATTTTTGCTATTTTGAATAAATCCAAACCTTCAGATAAATTTTCAACACTTTCAACTTCAAGTCCAATATCAGTTAATTTCTCAAATAACTTCTCTTCCTTATCACTTACAGATAAATGATCTTTTAACCAATCAAAAGTTATCTTCATCGACTTAGACCTCTATAATTTGTGGGTACATCAAGTGGATCAAATCCAAAGTGATTTAACCATCTATAATCACAGTCAAAGAAAGCTCTTAAATCATTAATACCATATTTTAGCATAGCTAACCTGTCTATACCTATGCCAAATGCATATCCTTGGTATTTAGCAGGATCAACTTTAACGTTTTTTAAAACATTTGGATGA
Organism: Pelagibacteraceae bacterium AG-390-A02; assembly: GCA_003278165.1. Taxonomy (GTDB): domain Bacteria; phylum Pseudomonadota; class Alphaproteobacteria; order Pelagibacterales; family Pelagibacteraceae; genus Pelagibacter. Next base: position 14,621 of record QCGU01000002.1, on the reverse strand, counting down.
ACCATTCCACATCCTAAAATTTCAAGCCACTGATCCCCTTCTCCTATAACAATTTTACCATCTTTAATTTCGTAACCAATATCTACTTCTGCAGATGGTTCTGTAAATGGAAAATGACTTGGTCTAAATCTCATTTTGATTTTTTCCACCTCAAAGAACTCTTTAATGAAATAATTTAAACATCCCTTTAAATGACCCATGTTAATATTTTTATCTATATGAAGGCCCTCAACCTGATGGAACATTGGTGCATGTGTTTGATCACTATCTGATCTATATGTTCTGCCTGGAGCAATAATTTTAAATGGCGGTTTATCCTTTAACATAGTTCTAATTTGAACCGGTGAAGTGTGCGTTCTTAACAAAACTTCCTTATTTTCGTCTAAATAAAAAGTATCATGCATGTCACGAGCTGGGTGATTATCTGGAGTGTTTAGTGCAGTAAAATTATTAAATTCATTTTCTACATCTGGTCCTTCTTCAACACTAAAACCTATTTCTGAAAATATAGATGAAATCTCATCTATTGTTTGAGATACAGGATGAATTTTTCCTCTAACAAAAGGTCTTCCCGGTAAAGTTATATCAACTCTTTCTTTTTCAAGTTTTTGATTAATTTCTTTTGTCTCAATTTCTTTAATCTTTTCCAAAATCAAAGATTGAAGTTCATCCTTTATTTTATTTAAATCAGCTGCAAATTTTTTTCTATCAGACTCTGGTATTGATCCTACAGTTTTGAATAAAGATGAAATTTGACCATTTTTACCAAACAACTCTGTTTTGATTGAATTGATTTCATCTAAGCTTAATTCATTTTTAAGCTTTGATACAAATTGATCTCTAATATTTTTTATGTCTGACATATTAGTAGATTATTTCCTTAAGAAATAAAAACAATAGAGATTAATTTAAAGCGGATTGAGCTTTTTGTACAATTGTTTTAAATGCTTCTGGACTATCGTAAGCAATTTCAGCTAAAATTTTTCTATCTATTGCAACACCACATTTACTTAAACCATTGATGAATTTTGAATAAGTCATACCCTCTGCTCTCACACCAGCATTAATTCTTTGTATCCATAATGATTTGAAATCTCTTTTTTTATTTCTTCTATCTCTGTAAGCATACTGCATGGATTTCTCCATAGCCTGTTTAGCAACTCTGATAGTATTTTTTCTTCTGCCCCACTGACCTTTTACGGCTTTCAAAACTTTTTTATGTTTTGCTTTACTTGTTACGCCTCTTTTAACTCTTGCCATTGTTACCCTCTTAAACTGTAAGGCATGTATGATTTAACAATTTTGCCATCTTGTTTAGACAAAGTTGTAGTGCCTCTTAATTTTCTAATTTGTGAATTCGTTCGTTTAATCATACCATGTCTTTTACCTGCTTGAGCAGATATAACTTTACCCTTAGCTGATATTTTAAATCTTTTTTTTGCTGAGCTTTTTGTTTTTAATTTTGGCATAATTCTGCGGACTTATACAAAGAATGTTTAAATTTTACAACCTCTATTAAGGCTTATAAAGGTTGAATTACCATAATCATTTGCTTCCCATCAAATTTAGGTTGCAACTCTACTCTACCAATATCCTTCATATCCTCTTTAATTTTACCCATCAGTTCATTCCCTAAATGAGAGTGTTGGAGTTCTCGCCCTTTAAATCTGATAGTAAATTTAACTTTATCTCCCTTAGAGATAAATTTTTTTGCATTTTTGACCTTAAATTCATAATCGTGAGTTTCAGTTACAGGTCTCATTTTAATTTCTTTTAATGAAATTATTTTTTGTTTCTTTTTTGCAAGATTTGCTTTTTTTTGAGCATCATATTTATACTTACCCATATCCATAATTTTACATACAGGTGGGTTTGCATTAGGTGCAATTTCAATTAAATCCAAACCTTGGTTTTTTGCCATTGATATGGCTTCATTAGTGCTGATCACTCCAAGATTTTCACCATCGCTTGCAATAACTTGCACATCTGGTGAAGATATTCTGTTATTAGATCTTGGGCCTCTATCCTTTGTTCTTCTTTGAAAGTAGTTTTGTTTGAAATCTGCCACTTAGTTTGATGATGCTTTGTTTAAAGCAGAGAAAGTTTTTAAAAATAAGTCTATTTCCATATTTTCTTGTTTATTAGAGTCTAACCTTCTAATCGTTACTGAATTGGAGTCAACTTCTTTTTTACCACAAATTAATAAAAGAGGTATTTTTGCTAAAGAATGATCTCTAATTTTATAGTTTAAGTTATTATTTTTAATATCAACTGCAGAACTTATGCCTGCATCTTTAATTTTTTTAGACACTTCTATTGCGTAATCATTAAATTCTTCTGAAATTGGAATTACCATTGTCTGTAAAGGTGAAATCCAAAAAGGAAATTTTCCAGCATAATTTTCAATCAATATTCCAATAAATCTTTCTAAAGAGCCAAACAGCGCTCTATGAAGCATAACAGGAACTTTTTTTGTTCCGTCTTTATCAACATATGATGCATCTAGTCGTCCAGGTAAATTTAAATCAACTTGTAAAGTTCCACATTGCCAATCTCTTCCAATAGCATCTCTTAAAACAAATTCAATTTTTGGTCCGTAGAAAGCACCTTCGCCTTTATTAATACTATATTCTAACTTAGAGGCTTTAACTGCTTCAAGAAGTGAAGCTTCTGCCTTGTCCCAAACCTCATCATCTCCAACTCTAACTTCTGGTCGATCTGCATATTTTAAAATTACATTTTCAAAACCAAGGTCTTTATAAATATCTAAAATTAAATTTGTTACATTTAAACACTCACTCGTAATTTGATCTTCCGCACAGAAAATATGCGCATCATCTTGTGTAAAAGCTCTTACTCTAAGTAGACCATGTAAAGCACCTGATGGTTCGTAACGATGAACCTTACCAAATTCTGTAATACGTAATGGAAGATCTCTATAACTTTTTAAGCCCTGATTAAATACTTGTATATGACCAGGACAATTCATTGGTTTTATCGCAAACACTTTTTCATCAGGAGTTTCTGATGTGTACATATTCTCTCCATATTTTTCCCAATGACCAGATTTTTCCCATAATTGTCGATCTAAAATTTCAGGCGTATTTACCTCTTTATATCCAGCAGCATCTTGTCTGCTTCTCATATAATTAATTAATTTTTGAAATAATGCCCATCCTCTCTCATGCCAAAAAACTGAGCCCGGGCTTTCTTCTCTAAAATGAAACAAGTCCATTTCTTTTCCTAATTTTCTATGATCTCTTTTTTCTGCCTCTTCTATTCTTTTTAAATGCTCATCTAAATCTTTTTGAGAAGCCCAGCTTGTACCATAAATTCTTTGAAGCATTTCATTGTTTGAATCACCTCTCCAATAAGCTCCTGAAACTTTCATTAATTTAAAGTATTTTCCAATTTTACCTGTTGAGGAAAGATGCGGTCCTCTGCAAAGATCATGCCAATCTCCATGAAAATAAATTGAAACATCTTCATTCTCCGGTATTGCTTCGATTAACTCAGCTTTATAGATTTCACCTTTTTTTTTAAAATGATCTATGGCTTTATTTCTGTCCCAAACTTCCCTTTTGGTAATCTCGTCTCGATCAACAATTTCTTTCATTTTATTTTCAATCTTTGTTAAATCATCTTCTGTAAACGGATCTTTTCTAGCAAAATCATAATAAAATCCGTTTTCAATTACAGGGCCAATCGTAACTTGTGTTCCTGGAAACAATTCTTGCACTGCCATTGCTAATATGTGAGCAGTATCATGTCTAATGGTTTCTAGACCCTCAGGATTTTTAGATGTAAAAATTTTTACCGAACAGTCTTTCTCAATTAAATGTTCTAAGTCTTTTAACTCACCATCTACACTTATTACCATTGCTTGTTTAGCTAATGATTTGCTAATTTTTTCTGCTACTTCTAATCCAGTAACTTTATTTGGGAAATCAATATTATTTCCATCAGGTAATGTAATTATAGGCATTTAATTTATTAATCTTTTATACTCTGAATAAGTAGAAAAGCACATTTTTTCAACATTAAATTTTTGAACTATATTTTTTCTTCCCTCATTACCAATTAATTTTAATTGAGTTTCGTCAATTGTCAGGGTTTTTAAAATTTTCTGACTTAAAGACTTTGCGTCACCCGCTTTAAATAAATAGCCTGTTTTTTCATCAACGACCGTCTCATTAGATCCACCAATATTACTCGCAATAATTGGTTTCTCCATAGATTGGGCCTCTACAGAAACTCTACCAAAAGCTTCTGGTTCAATAGAAGCTGAAACAATTATATCAGAAACTTTGTAAGCTAATGCCATATCTTTACAGTGATCGATAAATCTTAGCTGTTTAGTCAACCTATATTGTTCTGAAAGCCTTATTAGTTTTTTTTTATACAAATCTCTTCCCTGATCACTTCCAAGGATAACAGCATAAAATGCCTCATAACCTAATTCAATATTTACAAGATTGATTGCTTCAATAAATACCTCTTGTCCCTTCCAGGTGGTTAATCTACCAGGCAAAAGTATAATCTTTTTATCTTTTTCTATTTCCCATTGTTTTAATAATTTTTTCTCTTCAGTTTCAAGTTTTGTGGTAGGGTCAAAGTAATCAACATTAATTCCTCTAAATACTACTAATAATTTTTTTTTTTGATTTAAATAATTTGAATAATTTTCTTTGATGTGTGAAAAAATAAAATTTGACCCTGCAATAATTAAGTCAGATCGAACCATTACTGAATTATATAATTTTTTCAAACTATTTTTAAAATTATAAGTACCATGAAATGTAGTCACAAACTTTCTACTTGTTATCTTGGAGGCTATTAAACAAGACCATGCAGGCGCTCTGCTTCTGGCGTGTACTATCGAAATATTATTAAATAAAATGATAAAAGTTAAAATTATTGCATTAATTAAAATTAATAATGGATTTTTACTTTGAACTGGAAGTCTAAAAACTTTTACTTTCTTTTTATCTACAAATTTAAGTAATTCACCACCACTAGTAACTATAAATGATTTACAACCGTTTTCTGGCAAATAGTGAGCAATATCATAACACCCTGTCTCCGCTCCGCCATAGCCAAGTTTTGGAATTACTTGCAAAACTTTTAAATTAGATGACATTTGATATGATTATATATTAATTAACAAATCTTATAAACGATTATGGCAAATTTCAGATTCTATAAAATTTCAAAGACTAAGAAAATTAGACATATTTGTAAAATTTATAAAAATTCTCCATTCATAGTTTTTTTACATGGATTTATGTCAGATCTTGAGGGAAAAAAACCAGAGGCTTTTTTAAGGTTTGCAATCAAAAATAAAATAAGTTTTCTTGCTTTAGAATATTCTGGTCATGGAAAATCTACAGGTAAATTTACAAATGGAAATATTTCAAAATGGAGTAAAGAGGCTTCCATATTAATAAAGAAATACGTAAAAAATAATAATTTTTATATCATTGGTTCCAGTATGGGTGCATGGATTGCTTTAAGACAATTCAAACTATTTAAAAAACAAATTATAGGATTTTTAGGTATTGGGTCGGCACCTGAGTTTTTAGAAAATTTGATGTGGAAAAAATTCTCCAAAAAAATAAAGCAAGAAACAACCCAAAAAGGTATATATCACTTAAAACATGGGAATTATGAGTATCCAATCACTTATCAGCTTATAAAAGATGGAAGAAAAAATAGAGTTTTAAATAAAAAAATAAATTCAAAAATTAATATTACCATGGTGCATGGTGAATATGACGAAGCTGTACCAGTAAGTTATTCGAGAAAAGTTTTAAAACTATTTCCTAAAGCAAAAAAGAAATTAATCATTGTAAAAAAAGGTGACCATAGCCTATCAAATAAGAAATGGCTCAATATAATTTTAAAAGAATTAAAATTATTAATTAACTAACTTCTTTTATAATTTTTTTTAAACTGATAGGGTTTTTTAGTTTATCTAACATTTCTTTAGGACAAACTTGAATGAAATTATTAATTTCATTATCATAATTTTCAATTATTTCTTTAGATAACAAAGATCCTGTCTCTTCATGGTGCTCTTTGATTAAATTTTTTAAATTCTCTTTCCAATAATCTGTTTCAACATTCTGCCAAACAACTGATTCTGGGTTTACTTTTTTTTCAAATTCTTGTGATTTGTCATAGATAAATGCCATACCACCTGTCATACCAGCAGCAAAGTTATCTCCAACATCTCCAAGAATTACTACAGTTCCACCAGTCATATATTCACAGCCATTAGAGTCACATCCCTCAATAACCGTAACCGCACCTGAATTTCTTACAGAGAATCTTTCACCGGCTTGACCAGCTGCAAAAAGTTTTCCAGATGTTGCTCCGTATAGAACTGTATTTCCTAAAATAGTATTTTCATTCGAAACTAAGTTACTTTCCTCTGGTAGTCTTATAGAAATTGTAGCTCCTGAAAGACCTTTGCCAACATAATCGTTTGCATCACCTTTTAATACTAACTTCAAACCTTTGGATGAAAAGGCTCCAAAAGATTGACCAGCTGACCCTTTAAAATTTAATACTAAAAAATTATCATCAAGTTTTTCATAACCATATTTTTTATATAAATGGTGAGAAATTCTTGTTCCAACTGCTCTGTGAGTATTTTTAATTAAATATTCTTTTTCAATTTTTTCAGAATTATCTAAAGCTTTTTCAATCTCAGGCCATATTTCTTGGTCTAGAGTATCTGGGACGGAATTAATTTCTTGGGTTTCACAGTATCTAACATTGTTTCCAGAATCTGCTTGAACAAACAAAGGATTTAAATCTAAATCATCTAAATTAGGTGAACCCTTACTAACTTGTCTAAGTAAGTCAGTTCTACCTATAATGTCATTTAATGATTTAAAGCCTAATTTAGCTAAAATTTCTCTAACCTCAGTTGCTATAAACGTAAATAGATTAACAACCTTATCTGGAGTTCCGGTAAATTTTTCTCTTAATTTTTCATCTTGAGTACAGACACCAACGGGGCATGTATTTGAATGACATTGTCTTACCATTATGCATCCCATTGCAACTAAAGCAGTTGTTGCAACTCCATACTCTTCTGCTCCCATCATGGCTGCTATAACAACATCTCTACCTGTTTTAATTCCTCCATCAGTTCTGAGTGTAACTGTGTGTCTAAGATTATTTAATGTTAAAACCTGATTAGCCTCTGTTAATCCCATCTCCCAAGGGATACCTACGTATTTTACACTTGTTTGCGGTGTGGCTCCAGTTCCGCCATTATGTCCTGAAATTAGTATTATATCTGCTTTTGCTTTAGCAACTCCTGCAGCAATAGTCCCAACCCCTGAGGATGCAACCAGTTTTACTCCAACTCTTGCTTTTGGATTAATCTGTTTTAAATCATAAATAAGCTGTGCAAGATCTTCAATTGAATAAATATCGTGGTGTGGTGGAGGAGAAATTAGTGTTACTCCAGGTGTTGAGTGTCTTAACTTTGCTATTTCATCAGTTACTTTGAAGCCTGGAAGTTGTCCACCTTCTCCAGGCTTTGCACCTTGTGCAATTTTTATTTCAATCTCATTACAATTATTTAAATAATTAACTGTTACACCAAATCTTGCCGAGGCTATTTGTTTTACTCTTGAGTTGGCGCTATCTCCATTATCTAACACTTTAAATCTTTTTTCATCTTCACCACCTTCACCACTACAAGAAGCTCCTTTAATTCTATTCATACCTGTAGCCAAAGTTTCGTGCGCCTCTTTAGATAAAGCACCATGAGACATGCTTCCACTTCCAAATCTTTTTAAAATATTTTCTATTGGTTCTACTTCTGAAATATCTATAGATCCTCTTAATTTTTTTTCTCTAAAATCAATTAAGTCCCTTAAATTTATTGGTGGTAAATTATAAATACCCTCCGCATATCTTTTATAAGCGTCATAAGAATTAGAACCAACTGCACTTTGAAGTAAATGTATAAGTTTCCCTTGGTATTGGTGTGTTTCTCCATTTTTTCTATATCTATAAATCCCTCCGATAGGAAGGATTGTATCAGTGCTTTCAAATGCTTCTTTATGAATTGCTCTTATTTTTTTTTCAATTCCAGTAAGTCCAATACCAGAAATTTTAGACACAACTCCTGGAAAATAATCCGAAACAATAGTTCTACTTAATCCAACAGTCTCGAAATTGCATCCACCTCTGTAAGAACTTAAAACAGAGATACCCATCTTAGACATAATTTTTAATAAACCTGCATTGACAGATTTAATGTATCTTTCAACGCATTCTTCAAAACTAAACTTTCCAAATAATTTTTTTTCAAATCTTTGATATAAGCTATCAAATGCCAAATAAGGATTGACCGTTGTTGCTCCAACACCAATTAAAGTTGCAAAAGAGTGTGTATCTAATGCTTCTCCAGATTGGACATTGATTGACACATAGCCTCTTAATTTTTTCTCAATTAAATAAGAGTTAATTGCACCAACTGCAAGCAGCATCGGAATTGGAAGTTTTGAAATTGACAAATCTTTATCGCTAAGAATTAATTGTGTAACACCCTGTCTAACAGCAATTTCTGCATCTTTTTGAATTTTTTTAATAGCATCGTACAAATTATTATTTTCTGCAAAAGTACAATCAATTATTGCTGAATTGTTTCCAAAAAAATTGATGAATTTTTCAAACTGAGAATTAGATAAGATTGGGCTATTAAGAACATAAATATTCTGTTTTGTTAAATTATCAAAATCTAGAATATTGCCAAGATTTCCAAATCTTGTTTTTAGACTCATCACTTTATTTTCTCTCAACGAGTCTATTGGTGGATTTGTAACTTGACTAAAATTTTGTCTAAAAAAATGATACAGAGGTCTATATTTGTCTGATAGCACAGCTAAAGGGGTGTCGTCACCCATAGACCCTGTGGCTTCTTTTGCATCCTCAGCCATAGGGTGTAAAATTAATTCAAGATCCTCTAAACTAATTCCAAAAGTATATTGTCTTCTTCTTAAATCATCACCTGAAAAAGAATTTTTTTCATCCTCAATCGTTAGCTTGTCATCTAAATCAATAATTTGTGAATTAAAATGCTTGTACTCTTTAGCCAAGTAATCCTTAATTTGTTTATTAGTAAATACTTTACCTTTTTCAATTCTTACTCCAATAATCTCTCCAGGACCTAATCTTCCTTTTGATAAAATTTTTTTTTCATTTAGCTCGATCATCCCGGTTTCTGAGCCTGCAAACAATAATTTATCCTTTGTGATTGCATATCTTAAAGGTCTTAATCCATTTCTATCATTCGCAGCAATAACCCACTCGTTGTCAGTTCCAGCTATAGCAGCAGGTCCATCCCAAGGTTCCATTGTGCTATTTAAAAAGTTAAATAATTGCTGATGATCTTTTGGCAAGGTCTTATTTTTCTTAGACCATGCATCAGGAACTAACATTAGTTTAGCCAATGGTGCAGGTTGACCTGAAATATTTAATAATTCGAAAACATTATCTAGAGCTGCAGAATCTGAAGCTCCTTGTTGAATAACTGGCTTAAGATTTTCTGTATCATCAAACAATGGACTATTCATTTCTTGTTCATGAACTTTCATCCAATTTTTATTTCCCCTATAAGTATTAATTTCTCCATTATGTGCAATTGCTCTGAATGGTTGAGCAAGATTCCAGCTTGGAGCTGTATTGGTTGAAAACCGCTGATGAAATATTGCGTATCTTGATACAAATCTTTCATCATTTAAATCTAGATAAAATTCTGAAATTGCTTCAGCTAAAAACATTCCTTTGTAAATAATTGACTTTGAACTTAACGAACAAATATAAAAATTATTCAATGATTTTTTGAAAGCCTCATTTTCAATTTTTCTCCTTGTCTCATAAATTCTTCTCTCCAAATCTTTATGTGTGAGTTCTTGATTATGGGCTTTAAAAAGTACCTGGATAATCTCAGGCATAGTTTGAAAAGCTTTTTCACCTAAAACCTTTGGATTAACAGGAACTTGTCTCCAGCCATAAATATTAAAATCATTTTTCGTTAGTTCGCTTTCAACAATTGTTTTACAGCTCTCTTGTGCTGCATAGTCATTACGTGGAAGAAAAATCATTCCTACGCAGATATCAGAACTATCATGCGTATGTCCTGTAACCTCAATTTTCTCAATAAAAAAATCTTTTGGAATTTCTACGTGAATTCCGGCTCCATCACCTGTTTTGCCATCAGCATCTACTGCGCCCCTATGCCAAACCGCTTTTAAAGCTTCAATTCCATATTCAACCACATTTCTAGATTTTTTCCCCTCTGTTGAAGCTATTAAACCTACTCCACAAGCATCATGTTCCATATCCTCAGAATAGACATTATTTTTCTTAAGTAGATCAAAATTTTTTTTATAGGTTTTCATTAAGCTACTTTTTTTTCATTTTTGGATTTTGTTTCTAAATGATTTTTTATGGAATTCGCTGCGTCTCTCCCATCTTTAATTGCCCAAACAACTAATGAAGCTCCTCTAACTATATCCCCAGCAGCAAAAACACCACTTAGATTAGTTTCCATAGTATCGAAATCAGTCTTTATTGTTCCCCATTTTGTAACTTGAAGTTCATTGCTATCAAATAAATTAGGTAAATCCTCAGGATCAAATCCAAGAGCTTTAATAACCATATCTGCTTTTATTTCATAGCTTGATCCCTCTTGTACTTCAGGTTTTCTTCTTCCAGTTTCATCTGGTTCACCTAACTTTATTTGATCTACAACTAAATTTTCTACCTTATTAGTTCCTTTAAATTCTTTAGGACTAGATAACCACACAAATTCAACACCTTCTTCTTCAGCATTTGCAACTTCTCTCGCTGAACCAGGCATATTTTCTTTATCCCTTCTGTACAAGCATTTTACTGATTTTGCTTTTTGTCTTACTGAAGTTCTTACGCAATCCATTGCTGTATCACCTCCACCAATTACAACAACATCTTTTCCTTCTGCATTTAAAATTCCCTTGTCGAATAATTCAACCTCATCACCCAATCCTTTCTTGTTTGATGCTGTAAGAAAATCCATTGCTGGAAAAATATTATCTAAATCATTACCTGGTAAATTAACTTCTCTTGCTTTGTAAACTCCTGTTGCAATTAATACTGCATCATGTTTTTTTCTTAATTGCTCTAAACTTGCATCCTTGCCAACTTCGAAATTTTGTATGAATTCTATTCCACCATCTTTTAAAAGTTTTGTTCGTCTTTCAACTATTTCTTTTTCTAATTTAAAATTTGGAATTCCATATATTAACAATCCTCCAGCTCTATCATAACGATCGTAAACTGTAATTTTATACCCATTTTTTCTTAACTGTTCTGCCGCCGCTAATCCAGCAGGACCAGCTCCTATAATTCCAACACTTTGATTTTTTTCATTTGTAACTTCAATTGGTTTAACCCAACCTTGTTCCCAAGCGTTATCTGTTATATATTTTTCGACAGAACCAATTGTAACTGTTCCATGACCCGACTGTTCAATTACACAATTCCCCTCACATAATCTATCTTGCGGACATATTCTTCCACAAACCTCAGGCATATTGTTAGTGCTTTGGGAAAGCTCGTATGCTTCTTTTAATCTTCCCTCCGCAGTTAACTTTAGCCAATCTGGAATATTGTTACTTAAAGGACAATGAACCTGACAGAATGGAACTCCACACTGAGAACATCTACTTGATTGTTCTTTAGCCTTTTCATTGATATATTCGTCATATATCTCGTTAAAATCCTTTTTTCTTTGATCAATTTCCCTTTTAGGTGGAGTTTGTTGACCTATTTTTACAAATTTTAACATTTTTTCAGTCATAAAAAATACAATTTTCGGCAAATTATATAATGATTTTATTTAATAAAGCATTAAATAGGTCATATTTATTGACCTTTAATCTCTTATTTTTGTTATAAATAAACAGGTTTCTAATAAATGCATAGCTACTATGATCAAATCGTATTGTTTGAAATATAAACTTTATAAGCTACGAAGAAATTATGTTTCAGAATATTATAGAAGTTTTAATTCTTTCAGCAATTCAAGGGATCTCAGAATTTCTTCCAATAAGTTCTTCTGCACATTTAATTTTAGTTTCAAGTTTATATGAATTTAAATCTAGCTCATTACTAATTGATATTAGTCTTCATTTAGGATCTCTTGTTGCAATAGTTTATTATTTCAAAGAAGAGCTATTAAACATAAATAAAAATAAGAGATTAATTAGTTTGATAATTATTGGATCTATTCCATTAATAATCTTTGGATATATTTTATATACTACGGGGTTAATTTACAGCTTACGAAACATTGAAACTATTGCATGGGCAACTTTAATATTTGCAATTGTTTTATATATTTCTGACAAAAGTCGCTTTGATAAAAAAATTTCTACAAATTTAAATATTCAATCAATTCTGTTTATAGGAATAATGCAAATTTTATCTTTAATACCAGGTGTAAGCAGAGCAGGTATTACAATAACAGCTGCAAGGATTTTAAAATTTAATAGAGTGGACTCTAGTAAAATTTCTTTTTTGCTATCTATGCCAGCTTTAGCTGGTGCAAGTGTACTTAGTTTAAAAGATGTTTTAAATCAACCGACAGAATTTAATTATTTGGTAGTAATTGCAATTATATCCTCTTTTATTTTTTCTTTTTTAACAGTGAAATATTTTTTAATTTTTATAAATAAGTTTTCTATGAATGCTTTTGTAATTTATAGAATTATAATTGCTTTAATATTATTTAGTTTAATTTATTAAACACTTTTTCTTTTTATAAGAGGAAGTAATTGAGATAATAAAACTCCACACAAAATAAAAAAACACCCAAGTATATTATTTATATCTAATACCTGATTTAAAATAAACCATGCTGCTACAGTCGCAAAAACGCCCTCAAGTGAGAAAATAATTGCTGCTGGTGCAGGTGTAATATTTTTTTGCGCATAAATCTGTAATACAAATGCAAATCCTCCAGACAATATTCCAGCATATAATATAGAATATATTTCCAATAAAATGTTGCTCCAAACAAATTCTTCATAAAAAATTCCAATTAAAAAAGATAAAAAAGCAACGATTAAAGTTTGAATTGCTCCAATTGTAAATGGAAGATTATATTTAGAAATAATTATTCCAGTAAATATAATATGCGTACTCCAGAATAAAGCTCCGAGCACAACTAAAGTATCTCCTAACCTGACAGTTGCATCATAAAAATTTGTTAATAAATATCCTCCAATCAAACACAAAAATACTGAAGGCCAAACACTCCAGTGAATTGATTTTTTTCCAAACAAATAAATTATAATAGGCACCATAGGTACATAAAAGATTGTAAAAAAGGCTGCGTTTGCAACATCTGTATAGAGCAAAGCAACCTGTTGTAATGCGGAGCCTAAAAATAAAGACAATCCTATTAAAAATGCATAAATTACAAATGTTTTTTTATCCGGTTTAAATTCTGATTTAAAATTTTTTAACTCAAATATAATTACGAATGGAGTAATAGCTAAAAAACCAACAAAGAATCTAACAGCATTAAATGTGAAAGGACCAATATTGTCCATGCCAGTATCTTGAGCAATAAAAGTTGTGCCCCATATAAAAGTACATAATAAAGCACTAAATAGCGAAATGGGCTTAGACATTTTAAATTATACAGCCAGCTTATAAGCAAAATTTTTGCCCAGGTTTTCTTTAAGGTCATTGTTAAATCTTGCTGCCTCAGCACCGTCAATGATTCTATGATCATAAGATAATGAAATTGGTAACATTGTCCTAGTTTGAAACTTTCCATTTATGTAAATTTGTTTCTTCTCTGATCTACCTACTCCCAAAATTGCTACTTCTGGATAATTTATTATTGGTGTAAAAAATGAACCACCAATTCCTCCTAGGCTAGTAATAGTCATTGAACCACCAAACAATTCCTTTTTATCTATTTTTAAATTTCTACAGAGCTCGCTTACCTCCCTTAACTCTGTACTAATATAAGAAATTTTTTTATTATTAGCATTTCTAATTTTTGGAACCATTAATCCATTTGGAGTGTCTACAGCTATACCTATATGGTAATATTTTTTCATCGTCATTTTACCTGTTTCAATTTCATCAATCGAAGAATTAAAACTTGGAAATTTTTTTAACGAGGCAACTAAAGCTTTTACAATAAATGCTAAAGGAGTAATTTTAATTTTTTCTCCTGTATAAATATCAGTCAAAGAATTTCTGAAGCTTTCCATTTCTGTAATATCAGCCTCATCATGATTTGTAACATGAGGTATAGTTGTCCATGAATTTGATAGATACTTTGATGATAATTTTTTTACTCTTGGTATATCTTTGATCTCTATTTCACCAAAATCTGAATGCTCAAATTCATTTTTAATTTTGTTTGGTTTTTTTTCCTCAACTACTTCAGCGTTATTATTTGATCTTAATGCTACAAATTTTTTAATATCGTCTTCAACTACTCTTCCATCTCTCTCACTTCCTAAAACTTTATTTATATCTACACCAAGTTCTCTAGCAAATTTTCTAGCTTTAGGGCTTGCTGATGAAATATT
>QCGU01000001.1 GCA_003278165.1 Pelagibacteraceae bacterium AG-390-A02 | reverse complement strand
TTATATTTCCATTTCCTGAAAGAGTTAATGAGTCTTTTTTGTATTTAATATTGAGTTTATGATTTTGAAGGTTGAGAAATTTTTTAGTAGATGGAAAAAATTGCTTAAAAAATTCTTGATTTTTTAAATCAATACTTTTTAAATTAATATCTGAAATAAATTCAAAATCTTTATCATTTTTGCTGTAAGAGTATTTAATATAATTTAAATCTTTATTAAATTTTACTTTACCTTCACCTTTCAGAGTAAAATCTTTATTTTTATAATTTAAATTTATTTTATGATTTTCAATATTTATTTGATCCTTAATCAGTGGAAAATATTCTTGGATAATTTTTTGATTTTTAAATGTTCCTTTTTTAATATTTAAACTAGTTCCAAATTCAAAGTTATTTTGATCTTTTTTAAAAGTATACTCAATTTTATTAGTTTTATTTTCTAACTTTAGCTCACCTACTCCATCACCTAAAAGAACTTTGTCTTCATAAATTAAATTTAATTTATGGTTATCTAATAAAATTTCTTTATTTTGGTTTAAAAGGTAATTCGAAATCAAATTATCATTATAAATAATTTTTTTAAGATTTATATCAGAGTTTATTTTTATATTATTTAATTTAAATTTATTATTTATTTCAAATTTGAAATTATTCTCAGAACTAAACTTGGTATTTTTAAAATTAAAATTATTTAAATTTAAATTTAATATGTTAATTAAATTATCTGATAAAACTGCCTCAGAATTTTGAATTTTACCTTCTACGTAGTGATTATTATTCTTTTTATTAACTGTTAATAATTTAGATGTAAAATCAATTTGATCTGATGCAAATTTAATATCTTCAAATAAATATTTGTCTTTTTCTATGTTAAATAAAAAATTAATATTATTAATATCTAATCCATTAAAAAATTTAAATTTTCCATCTTTCAATAATCCTTTAATTTTGTAATCATTTTTAATTTTTCCATTTTGATCTAAGTTAAGACTTAAATCAAAAATTACATGTCCTTTTTTAATAAAGGTTTCCAAAATTAATAATTCTGGTTTGTTACTTGTGGCTCTTATAAATTTCACAAAATCTTTTAATAATATTGACTTTGTTGCTACCTCAAAATTAGAGGAAACTAATTTATTTTTAAGAATAGAATCAAGTGATACTTGAGTTTTTATATATTCGAGCTCAAGTGCTCTATTTGCATAATAGATTTTTGCACCAATAGTTTTTGCATTTATTTTAAGTTTAAGAGGATCAAGAATTAATTTTACTTTTTTTAAAGATACATCCAAATTATTATTACTTTGAACAACTGTGTCTTTTAACTGTTGATTAAATTTGTCGGTTTCTATTCCAAAAATGCTTAAATAAATTATAAGTGATATTAAAAATCCTAGAAATAATAAAAAGTATTTAAAAATATTTAATTTCATTTAATTTTGTAAAGAGATTGTTCCAGAAAATCATCTAATTCTCCATCAAGAACTTTATCTGGACTTGTGCTTTCAAAATTTGTTCTGTTGTCTTTTACCAATCTATAAGGTTGCAAAACATATGATCTTATTTGATGGCCCCAACCAATTTCTGATTTACTATTTTCTGTACTTTGGTTCTCTTCTTCTCTTTTTTTAATTTCAAAATCGTACAATCTTGCTTTTAACATATTCATGCAAGTTTCTTTATTTTTATGTTGTGATCTTTCATTTTGACATTGGACTACTATTTTCGATGGAATGTGAGTAATTCTAACAGCGCTATCAGTTGTATTTACATGCTGTCCACCAGCACCACTTGATCTATAAGTATCTATTCTCAAATCTTTCTCTAAAATTTCAACATTTATATTTTCATCAACTACTGGGTAAATCCAGACACTTGCAAAACTTGTGTGTCTTCTTGCTCCTGAGTCAAATGGTGAAATTCTAACCAAACGATGAATACCTGATTCTTTTTTCAACCAACCAAATACGTAATCACCTTCAATTTTTATTGTTGCTGATTTGATGCCGGCTTCATCTCCTTTATGCTCACTGATTAAATTTGATGTAAAACTTTTTTTATCAGACCACTTCAAATACATTCTTCTCAACATATCGGCCCAATCTTGACTTTCAGTACCTCCAGCACCTGCATGTATTTCTATATAGCAATCTAAAGAGTCTGCTTCGTCTGATAAAAAACATTTGATTTCATTCTTTTTTACTTCCTTTTTTAAATCTTTAATATTTTGTAGCGTTTCTTCCTGAACTGCTAGGTTATTTTCCTCTAAAGCAAGTTCATTCAAATCATCAAAATCATTTAATTTTTGGATAGACTGATTTAAAGAATTTACTAAATCTTCGTAAAGTTTTTTCTCTTTTATAACTTTTTTTGAATTATCTTTATCTTGCCAAAAATTGGCATCCAACATTTGAGAATTTAGTTTTTCAAGTTTTGAAGAAATTTTATTGTTTTCAAAGATACTCCTTAATTCTTTGATTAATCTTTTGAATTTCTTCTTTGTAATTTTGGTAATTGTTATCCATTAGTAAAACTTTAATATGTTGTTTATATCCATTCTATCAGAATTTGAATAAAGAACTTTACCATCTACAACATTTTTCTTTTTAAAAACCTCAATTATTGTATTTTTGGATGTAAATTTAGCTTTTTGGCCTGTAGAGGGATCCACAACCATCATAATTGTGTCTTTTGCCGCTTTAAATGGTCTAGCCTCAGACTTTTTAACAGAATTTTTTATAAAATTTTTAAATATTGGTAAGGCTGTTTTTGATCCTGTTTCAAATTTACCAAGTGGTGTTGGAGTATCCATTCCTACATAAACACCTACTAATAAGTTTGATGTAAAACCAATGAACCAAGTATCAGTATTATTATTCGTAGTTCCAGTTTTTCCCGCAATATTTAATTTTAAATCTCTTAATTTTTTTGCAGTTCCTCTTTGGACTACCCCTTCAAGAATTGATGTCATTTGATACGCTGTCTCTTCAGAAAAAATTTTTACATATTTATTATTTAACTCAGGATAATCATCACTAAGATAGGATATTTCATCACAATTTACACAAGATCTCTTATCATTATTATAAATAGTGTTTCCCTCACTATCTTGTATCCTATCAATCAATACAGGTTCAACAAGTTTTCCTCCATTAACAAATACAGAATAAGCAGATGTAAGCTGCATCAAAGTAGTTTCAGCGGAACCTAATGAAATTGACAAAAGTTCTTCAGGATTTTCATAAATTGAAAGTTTTTTAGAATAGTTAATAATTTTATCTAGTCCTAAATCTTGAGCTATCCTAACTGTCATCAGATTTCTTGATTTCTCTAACCCAGTTCTGATCGTAGATGGACCATAAAATTTTTTTCCATAATTTTCTGGTTTCCATAACTTTAAATCATCCCCTTGATCTAAAACTAAAGGTGCGTCCAAAACTAATGATGTAGGAGTATAATTGTTTTCTAAGGCAAGTGCATAAACAAATGGTTTAAATGCAGAGCCTGGTTGTCTTTTAGCTTGTGTTGCTCTATTAAACTCACTTTTTTTGAAACTAAAACCACCATTGAGAGCCAAAATTCTTCCTGTATAAGGATCCATTACAACAATTCCTCCATTTATTTTTGGTAATTGTTGTAAACTATATTTTTTATCTTTTATTTCTTTCACATAAATTACGTCACCAATTTTTAACAATTGATTAAACTCTTTTTTTGTCCAAGAAATATCTTTATATTCGATAACACCATCATCTTTATCAATCGTTTCTATAATTGCTGAAAATTTATTTAATTTTTTTACAATAGCTAATTTCCAATTTATTGATTTTTCAAGCTTGTATTTATCTAAATCTTTATGCCAATTTGAATTATAAGGTTTATTAATTAGAGCCTCTCTCCATCCTTTTCTTTGATCATAGGAAATTAACCCAGATCTTAGAGAATAAGTTGCTATTTTTTGTAAATCTAAGTCTATAGGAGTATTGATATTTAGACCTTGTTTGTAAACTTTGTCATAAGTCAAACTTTCTATGACTTTCTTTCTAACATCTTCAATATAATATTGTGCATCCTCTAAGTATATTTTTTGTTTTTTCTTTAATTTGATTTCTTGATTGCTTAATTTTTCTAACCATTCAAATGTAATATAATTATTTTCATATAAATTTTTTAAAACTAAATTTCTTCTAAATTTTGCTAAATCTTTGTCTTTATAAGGGTTATATTTACTTGGGGCTTTAGGTAAAGCAGCTAACAACGCAGCTTCTGAATAATTAAGTTCCCTTATAGATTTATCAAAATATTCTAAACTTGCAGCGGCTACACCATAAGCTCCACTACCAAGATAAATTTGATTTAAATAAAGTTCTAATATTCTTTCTTTAGATAATGCTCTCTCAATTCTAAATGCTAAAATTGCCTCTTTTATCTTTCTATTTAGACTTACTTCATTTGTTAATAAAAAATTTTTTGCTACTTGTTGAGTAATAGTTGATGCACCTTCTAATCTTTTAGAAGACATTAAATTTGAAATATTGTTGATAACTGCTCTTAGAACACCTTTTGCATCTACACCAGGGTGAGAGAAAAAATTTTTATCTTCTGCAGATAAAAATGAGTTAATTACGTTTTTTGGTATAGCATTGTACGGAACAAAAACTCTTTTTTCTTTTGAAAAATCTGCAACTAATTCACCATTTCTTGAATAAACTTTGCTTGAAACTGGTGGCTTATAACTCTTGAGAAATTTATAATCTGGAATATCGTTGGAGTATTTCCATAAAATACTAAATATTAAAACACCTAATAATATTAAAATAGTTGAAGAAAATAATAGAATATTTTTAAATAATTTACTCATTTTGTTTCCATTATATCTTGGAATTTGTTAAAGATAAGGCATCAGATTAAACAAAATTTATTACTAAAAAAATTTAATGAACTTAACAATCAATATATTATGGAAAAAAATTTATATATCGATGCATCGCATCCAAACGAAACAAGAGTTGTACTTAAATCAGGTGAAAATATTGAAGACTACGAGTACGAAGGTTTAAAAAATAATTTAATTAAAAATAATATATATTTAGGTAAGGTAAGCAGGATTGAACCTTCACTCCAAGCAGCCTTCGTTGACTTTGGAAGGGAAAGACATGGATTTTTATCATTTAATGATATTCAATCAGATTATTATCAAATACCAAAAGCTGATCTTGAAAAAATAAAAGAAGAAGAAGAAAAAGCAAGGGAAGAACTTTCAAAGCAAGTTGAAGCAAAAGAAGAAGAAAATATTGCTGAGGGAAAACTTGAAATAGATGATCCGATAGAAGAAAAAGTTGAAGATTTTGAATCTGGTAAAGAGGAAGTAGAGACTAAAGAAAATTCAGATACAGAGGAAAAAACAGAAAAAAAAGCTGAAAAAAGACTCAAATTTAAAAGATATAAAATTCAAGAGGTTATTAAACCTAATCAAGTAATTCTTGTCCAAGTTATCAAAGACGAAAGAGGTCAAAAAGGTGCTGCACTAAGCACATTTATTTCAATCGCAGGAAAATACATAGTGTTGATGCCAAACACACCAAAAGGTGGAGGAATTTCAAGAAAAATATTTAATCCTGCAGATAGAAAAAAAATTAGAGCTATTCTAAATGAAATTGAAATTCCTAAAGAGATGGGTCTAATTGTAAGAACAGCTGGTAGCAATAAAACAAAAAATGAAATCAATAGTGACTTAACAACTCTAATTAATACTTGGGGACAGATAAAAGATAATGCAATTAATTCTATAGCTCCCTCTTTAATTCATCAAGAAAGTGAAATAATTAAAAGAACTTTAAGAGATATGTACGATGATACTACTAATCAAATTATTGTTGAAGGAAATGAAGGTTATAAAAAAGCCCAATCATTCATGAAAACAATGATGCCATCAAATGTAAAAAAAGTTAAAAAATATAGAGGAAGAACACCACTATTTATTGAGGAAAATATTGAACAAAAATTAAATCAAATTTTTGACTCAGAAATTAAACTTAAATCTGGAGGATACTTGGTGATTAATCCTACAGAAGCGCTTGTATCAATTGATATTAACTCAGGTAGCTCTATTAAAGGTAAAAATGTTGAGAGCACAGCATTAGACACAAATATTGAAGCGGCAGAGGAAATTGCAAGACAAATAAAAATAAGAGATTTATCAGGATTAATAATTATAGACTTCATTGATATGCTTAGTTATGGCAACCGACGCTTAGTTGAGAGAAAGCTTAAGGAAAAATGTAGATCAGATAGAGCAAGAATTCAAATTGGAAGAATAAGTAATTTCGGCCTTTTAGAAATGTCTAGACAAAGATTAAGAGAAAGTGCTGTCAAATGGAAAGTGACTTTAACAGATGAGTCTTTTGCACAAAAATTGTTAAAAATTGTTGAATTAAAGGCTGTAATTAATAAAGCAAAATTTGTTGAGGTAAAAGTATGTGAAAAAGTTTCAGATTTTCTAAAGGAAAACTTTGTTAACGATTTAACTTACTTTGAAAAAAAGAATAAAATGACTATTGATATCATTAGCGACAATTCTTTAATAATACCAGAATATATTATTAATATCCAAAACAAATCAAAAAAAACAATTGAGCTTGTTGAACATTATGAAAAATTAAAAAACTTAGAAACCCAAAATAAAGAAGATAAAATTTCTCAAAAAAAAGAAGTTAAAAAAATAAAAAAAAATTATAAAAAAAAGAAATATTATAAAAAAACTAAATAATACCTTTTAATGGAGAAGAAGGGTTTCCCATTAAATTTTTATCTATTCTTCCTGATTTATATGATTGTCTTCCAGCAATAACAGCGTTTTTAAATGCAAGAGCCATATCAAATGGTTTTTTCGCTTTTGCGATTGCAGTGTTTACCAATACTCCATCACAACCCAGCTCCATTGCAATTGTAGCATCTGAAGCTTGTCCAAGACCCGCATCTATTATTAATGGAAGTTTTGTTTGTTTCCTGATTATTTGAATATTAATTTTATTTTGTATTCCTAAACCTGATCCAATTGGTGCTGCTAGTGGCATTATCGCAGCAGCTCCAACACTTTCTAATCTTTTTGCCATTAATGGATCATCGTTACAATAAACCATAACTTTAAATCCCTCTTTTGTAAGAACTTCAGTAGATTTTAAAGTTTCAACCATATCTGGAAATAAATTTTCCTTATCACCTAAAACTTCTAATTTAACTAATTTCCACCCACCAATTTCTCTTGCTAACCTTAAAGTTCTAAGAGCTTCTTTAGAATTAAAACAACCCGCTGTATTAGGCAAATAGGTAATCTTTTTTGGATCTATATAATCCATTAACAAAGGTTTGTTTTTATCAGAAATATTTACTCTTCTAACTGCAACAGTTACGATCTCTGCTCCCGATAATTTGATAGCTTTAGCACATTCTGACATTGTTTTATACTTTCCAGTACCAACAATTAATCTAGATTTAAATTTTTTTTTAGCAATGATGAGATTATCTTTTTTCAAGTTACCCTCCTCCTATAAAATGAACAACCTCAATTTTGTCGTTTTGTTTTAATTTAATTTTGTTAACTTTTTTTTTATCTATTATTTCTTCATTAAGTTCAATTGCTACTTTTTTCATAGGAATTTTAAGGTGTTTTATTAAATCTGAAAGTTTATATTTTTCAGAAATTGATCTGTTTTTACCATTTACTTTGATTTTTATTTTTTTCATCGTATATAAATGCTGAATGAATAATAAAATAATTATTATTAATGGTCCAAATCTTAATCTATTAGGTGAAAGAGAACAATCACAATATGGATCGGGTAGCTATGAAAAACTTAGAGAAAATTGTTTAAAAAAATCAAAAGAAATTGGACTGGACTGTAAATTTATCCAATCAAATTTGGAAGGCGATTTGGTAAACACAATTCAAGATGCTCGTAAAACTTATGATGGAATGATTATAAATGCTGCTGCATTTACACATACTTCAGTTGCAATAAGAGATGCTCTTGAATTATTCAAGAAACCAATAATTGAAATGCATATATCAAATATATACAAAAGAGAAGAATTCAGACATAAATCACTTATTAGTGGAGTTGTAACAGGTGGGATTTTTGGATTAGGCACTGAAGGATATATTTTGGCCATAATTTCATTACACAAGCTTTTACAAAAATGAAAATAGATAAAAACATAATTAAAGAACTTAGTAATTATTTAGATGAGTTTAATTTAACTGAAATAGAAATTACTGAAAAAGATACAAAAATAAAAGTTTCAAAAAATAACGTATCAATTAGCAATCAAACAATTCCGGCATCTGTAAGCAATTCAAATTTAAGTAATGCTTCTCAATCAGCTGAGAGTGTTAAATCTGGAACAGAAATTACTTCCCCAATAATTGGAACTGCTTATCATGCACCAGAGCCAGGAGCAAAAAAATTTGTTGAAGTTGGTAAAAAAATTAAAAAAGGTGACACAATAATGATTGTTGAAGCAATGAAGACAATGAACCATGTACCTTCTACGCATGATGGTGTTGTAAAAGAAATTTGTGTTGATGATGGCCAACCAGTTGAGTTTGGTCAAACAATTCTTATTTTAGAATAAGTAATGTTCAAAAAAATTTTAATTGCAAACCGTGGAGAAATTGCAGTTAGAATTATAAGAGCATGTAAAGAATGGGGTATTGCAACTGTAGCAGTCCATTCAGATGTTGATAGAGAAAGCATGCATGTAAGAATGGCAGATGAAAGTGTCTGCATAGGTTCTCATCAACCAGCAAACAGTTATCTAAATATTCCTGCATTAATGTCTGCGATAGAGCTGACTAATGCAGATGCTGTTCATCCAGGATATGGTTTTTTATCTGAAAATGCTAACTTTGCTAGAATTTTAGAGGAAAATAAAATTAAATTTATTGGTGCATCCTCTAAACACATCGAAATGATGGGAGATAAAATTCAAGCCAAAAGAATAGCTAAAGAAAATGGTTTACCTGTTATTGAAGGATCTGAAGGTGGTGTTAGGGATATTAATGAAGCAAAAGATCTTTGTAAAAAAATTGGTTTTCCTGTTCTAATTAAAGCCTCAGGTGGAGGTGGTGGAAAAGGAATGAAAATTGTTCATAAAGAGAAAGAATTTGAAACTTTATTTTCTACAGCTAAATCAGAGGCACAAAAATACTTTGGTAACGATGAAGTATATATTGAGAAATTCTTTCAAAATCCAAGACATATAGAGGTTCAAATACTCGCAGGAAAAAATAGAGTTGTGCATTTACACGAGAGAGATTGCTCTGTTCAAAGAAGACATCAAAAACTTATTGAGGAAACACCTAGTCCTGTTTTGAATGATGAAATTAGAAAAGATCTTTTTGAAAAAACTGTAAAAATGGTCTCTAAAATTGGTTACATGGGCGCTGGTACAGTTGAGTTTATCTACGAAGATGAAAAATTTTATTTTCTAGAAATGAATACAAGAGTTCAAGTAGAACACCCTGTTACAGAAATGGTAACAGGAGTAGATATTATTAAAGAACAAATTTGGATAGCATTTTCTGAAGAAACGGCACTACAGCAAAGCGATATTAACCCAAGAGGTCATGCTATTGAATGCAGAATAAACGCCGAAGATGCAAGTAAAAATTTTCAACCATCTCCAGGAGTTATAAGTATGTGTCACCAACCATCTGGATTTAGAACTAGAGTAGATGGAGCTATATTTCAAGGTTACAAAGTTACTCCATATTATGACAGTATGGTATGCAAGTTAATTTGCCATGGACGAAATAGAACAGAAGCTATTCAAAGAATGAACAGATCTTTGGATGAATTTGTAATTGAAGGTATTACAACTACCATTCCACTTCACAAAAAATTGTTAAATCATAAAAAATTTATCAATTCAGATTTTAATGTAAGCTGGCTAGATAAAGATACTTTAGTTTAGTAGCATTTTACTAACCACACATCATAAATTGGATGATCAAATGGAGTTATTGAAGGACTAGAAGAAAACATCCATCCATTAAAAACAAAAACTTCATTATTATTTTGATTTGATAAATCTCTAACTTGTATGTAAGCCGTAATTTCTGGATTATCGTCAAATTTGGAATTTTTACATTTTAAACTTTGGATTGATAAGTCTTTAAATTTTAGTAATTGACCATTTTTAAGTTTCAATGAAGTATTTTTAGAACTAATTTTATCTAAAATTTTAATTTCAGTAAAAGAACCCTCAAGTTGACTTTTTGAGTATGAAATAGTTATAAATAGAAAAAAGAAGATTAGGAAATAAAGAAAAAAACTATTCTTTCCAACTAGTATATTTTTTTTTAACACCATCTTTATTTTTATTTGGATAATATGCTTCTTCAGTGCCAGTTAAGTTGGATTGATGAGGTTTTTGCCATTCATATTTTTCTAACTCATGTTTTTTTTCTATTTTGTTAGGTGTAAAATGCATCCATGAATACCACTCAACTGGAATTTTTGATGCATCAATAACATCAGAATATATTACCCATCTTTTTCCTTTTTTATCTTCATAATATTTATTTCCAAACTCGTCAGTACCAGCAAGTTTGCCAAAAAAAATTGTTTTTAATCTTGTGCCAAAAGTATCTTGATTCCACCAAGTGAAAATTTTTTTTAAAAGTGTCAACATATTATTTTATTTTTTATTTCAATTAAAAATTGTAAAAATTAAATTAGACTAAAATTTGAATAAGTATATAAATTAATAGAAACTATTTTCAAATTAATTTTAAACTGAGGTAAAATGGCAAAATATCTTGTAGAAACTTATTACACTTGTACCTTTAAAGTGAATCATTACTTAGACGATATTAATGAAGCAGAGCTTAAAAACTTAGAAAAAAGAGACGATGGTAAATTCGAAGTTTTGGATGTTAAATTAGATAACAGAAAAACTAAAAGCTTAGATCCCAATAATAACAAAGTAATTGAAAATAAAAAAATTGAAATTGTATCAAAAAGTGCAAGTGAAAATTCTATAAATAAAGAGACAGTTGTTCAAAACTTAAATAAAACCTCAGAAAAAAGTGGAAAAAGATTTAGTATGCCTGACAGACGAAAGGGCTATATACAAAAGGCTACAATTGGAGATCATAAAGTATATCTTCATACAGGTGAATATGAGGATGGTAAAATTGGAGAAATATTTATCGATACAAGTAAAGAGGGCGAGTTAGTTAAAGCTTTAATGAATAACTTTGCTATAGCAATATCTTTAGGTCTTCAATATGGAGTTCCATTAGATGAGTTTATTAGTGCCTTTGTGGGAACAAAATTTGAACCATCAGGTAA
The DNA here is from genome assembly GCA_003278165.1 of Pelagibacteraceae bacterium AG-390-A02. Lineage (GTDB taxonomy): Bacteria > Pseudomonadota > Alphaproteobacteria > Pelagibacterales > Pelagibacteraceae > Pelagibacter. The sequence goes on along the minus strand of QCGU01000001.1, from coordinate 69,288 downwards.
AGTAATTGGAAATGATAGGATATTAAGTGCTACTTCTATTTTAGATTATATTTTTAGAGAATTAGCCATATCTTATCAAAATAGGGAAGATCTTGCACATACTCCTTCAATTGGTGAAAATGATTCAAATGATCAAGAAACTGATGATCAAAATCAACTATTAAAGATTGTAAAAGATATTACCAGCAAAGGATTTGTTAGAAATAACTATAAAAAAAATCTGGTTGATTTATCTGATGTAAAAATAAGTCTTAAAGGTAAAAAGTAATTCTATTTTTTATTTTTAAAAGATAAGTTTAATTCTTTTAACTGCTCGGGATTAACTTCTGATGGAGCATTCATCATCAAATCCTGAGCATTTTGGTTCATTGGAAACATTGTTACTTCTCTAATATTCTTTTCGTTAGCTAACAGCATAACAATTCTATCTATTCCTGGAGCAATACCGCCATGAGGTGGGGCACCGTAACTTAATGCATTTATCATACCACTAAATTTTTCATCTACTTGCTTCTTGTCATATCCAGCAATAGAAAATAACTTATACATGAGTTCTGGTTTATGATTTCTTATAGCGCCAGAGGATAATTCAATACCATTGCAAACAATATCGTATTGATAAGCTAATAGTTCTAAAGGATTTTCAAGTTCTTTTTCTGTCAAATCACCTTGCGGCATAGAAAATGGATTATGACTAAATTCAATTCTATTGGTAACTTCATCTCTTTCAAACATCGGATAATCAACAATCCAACAAAACGCAAAAACATCTTCATCTATTAAATCTAAATCTTCTGCAATTTTATTTCTTGCCTGAGAGGTTATTTTTTCTAATTCATTTTGTTTGCCACAAGCTAGGAAAATACTATCTCCTACTTCTGCATTAGTTAAATTCATTATTTCTGATAATGCTTCTTTAGAGAAAAATTTTCCTATCGGTCCTTTCCCAGCCAACTCAGTATCCTTTTCAAATGTAAAATAAGCTAAACCAGAGGCACCTTGTGCTTTAGCCCATTTATCAATATTGTCAAAAAAACTTCTTGGTTTATCCTTGGTATTTTTTGTTATAATACATCTTACTCTTGAACCAGAGTTTACTAACTTTTTAAATATTTCAAAAGATACATCATCTCTAGTAAATATTTCAGTGATATCTTTTATTACAAGTGGATTTCTTAAATCAGGTTTATCAGTTCCATACTTTAGCATTGCATCTTTGTAAGAAATTCTTGGAAATTTTTCTTGCAATAATTTTTTATTAGAAAATGTTTTAAAGGTATTAACCATTAATTTTTCAACAACATTAAAAACATCTTCTTGCTCTACAAAAGACATTTCTAAATCTAATTGATAAAATTCACCTGGACTTCTGTCTGATCTTGCATCCTCATCCCTAAAGCAAGGTGCAATTTGAAAATACTTATCAAAACCTGATACCATAATTAATTGTTTAAATTGTTGTGGTGCTTGAGGTAATGCATAAAACTTTCCTGGATTTAATCTGCTTGGAACTAGAAAATCTCTAGCACCTTCAGGGCTAGAGGATGTTAGTATTGGAGTTTGGAATTCTAAAAAACCTAATTTAGTCATTTCATTTCTAATGTGTGAAATAACTTTTGATCTTAAGATTATATTTTCATGTATTTTTTTTCTTCTTAAATCTAAAAATCTGTACTTTAATCTTATTTCTTCTGCATATTCTTGATCACTAAAAACTGGCATTGGCAATTCTTTGCAAGATCCTAGTACTTCGTAACTATCAATTTTTACTTCAATTTCTCCTGTACCTATTTCTTTGTTAATTGTATCTTCAGATCGAGCTACAACCTTACCTTCAATTTTAACTACGGTTTCTAATTGAGTTTTTTCTAAATTAATAAAATTTTTGTTATCTTTGTCGATGATACATTGAGTTACTCCATAATTATCTCTTAAATCTATAAACAATAAATTACCATGATCTCTTTTTTTATTTATCCAGCCTGAAAGAAATACATTTTTATTTATGTCTTCTTTTCTTAATTCGTTACAAGTATGTGTTCTATATTTGCTCAATTAATCTCCTAAAACCTCTTTAATAATTTTAAAATCGATTGGCTTTTTTCTTTTTAAACTAATTTCGTCGATCTTATATATGAATTCAGATATTTTGCCATAAGATCTATCAATTCTTTTTATGATGAAATCTATCAATTTTTTATCAATTGATATCTGACGATCAGAAAGATTTTTTAATATTAAGGCATACAATAAATCATCTTCTGGTTTATCGATCTTTGATAAAATAAAATTTTTAGCACGAGAATTTAAATCATTTAATTCGAAAGAGAAATCAACAATGGGTTTTGTTGTAGTAATAATTAAATATTTGTTGTCCTGCTCTATATTATTCAAAAAAGTGAATAACAATTTTTCGTCGATATTTTTATTCAAGTCCTCAATAATTATATTTTCATAAATTTTAATTTTTTTTAGGTATTCATTGCTGATATCAGCAGCATTTATTTTAATTCCACTAAATTTATGTAAAAAAATATTAATTAAATGAGATTTGCCTGAAAATTTTTCACCAATTAAATTTATAAAATTTTTTTCCCACTTAGGCCAACTATTTAATAATAGAAATGAAAATTCATTAGATTTAGAAACATAAAAATCCTGATCTTTAAAATTTTGATCATAGTCAAATTTTAAGATTTCTTGATTTAAAGATTTCATTTTAACACCCAAATTTTATTTTTAATTTCAAAAAAGTAATTATAATCCTTCATTATTTCTAAAAATTGATCTCGTGTTCCATTAAAGATTATTTTATAAATGTTTTTTTTATTATCAAATTTAAATATATTGAAATTGTTAATTAATTCTATGTTTGAAAGTGTTTCTTCAAACTGATCAATTTTAATTATATTTCTATTATCAACTGAAATGGTCAAATTTAATCTAATTGAAGTATTAATTATATTTTTTAATTTCCAATAATCCTCGAAAACTATTTTTTGTTTTTCTATAAATTTATTTATATCTTTTGAATTTCCAAAATTGATATTTTTAAATTTAAAATTTTTTAAATTTTTATTTTTATTAAATACTATTTTATTAAGAACTCGAATCTCTTGTTTATTTTTAAATATAATCATTATAATAAAATCTTCATAATTATATTTTTTTGAAATTTCCCTAAAATCAAAATCTTCTAAATTATTAATATTTTTTTTAATTAAATTGTAGTCACTGATATCTTCGTTTGGTAAAATATAATTTAATTGATGATATTTGTGCTTTGTTAAATTCCAATTTTTAAATAATTTACTTTCTGAAAAAAGAAATATTTCGTTTTTTCTTTCATCTACTTCTATTGGAAAAAAAATTAAATCTTTTTTAATAATTGACGAAGGAAATATATTTTTTTTTTCTAATAATTCAAAAAAATTTCTTTTATTAAATTGTACATCTAAAGTAAGATTATAATTTTCATCAATAAAATTTTCCTCAATAATTGAAAATGTTTCAACTAAACTTTTGACTTCTTTAATTGAAGTTTTTTTAAGTTTTGCTTGATCCTTACTTTGAGCAATAGTTAAAATTAGTTCTTCATATGCTTTAACAAAACCGTCATTTATGATCTTATTTTTCTCAAAAGAGGCATTAAATGGTGATGAAACTTTGATTCCTTTTATTAAAAATGTTTTCGCGACACTATTTTCTGTGGAAAAAAAAATATTTAATAAAGCAAGAAATAGAAAAAAATTATATAAACTCTTTAGTTTAACAAATTTTGAAAAACACCTCATAAAATATTGTAATGAATAATAAAAAATTTACCTATAAAAAAAGTGGTGTTAACATAAAAGCAGCTGATAGATTTGTAAATTTCATATCATCAGTATCATCAAAGAAAAAGGGCAAAAAAAAGTTTTCTAATATTGGTGGTTTTGGATCTATTTCAAAAATACCAAACAATATTAAACAACCTCAAATAGTTGCTTGTACAGATGGTGTTGGTACTAAAATTGAAATTGCTAATTCTTTGAATAAATTTGATACCATTGGAATTGATCTTGTTGCGATGAGTGTAAATGATTTAATTGTTCAAGGTGCAAAACCTCTACTTTTTTTAGATTATATTTCAATAAACAAGATTGACTTATCTAAGCTAAAACCAATCATCAAAGGAATTGTTAGAGGATGTAAGCTCTCTGGTTGTGATCTTGTGGGTGGTGAAACTGCAGAAATGCCTGGAACTTATTCTAAAGGAAAATTCGATATAGCAGGATTTGCCATTGGAGTTGTTAGTAAAAATAAAATTTTAAATAAAAATAAAATAAAAAATGATAATTTAATATTAGCAATTCCATCAAGTGGTTTGCACTCAAATGGGTTCTCTCTGGTTAGATACCTAATAAATAAAAAAAGAATTAAAATTAATAAAAGTAAATTTTTAAAATCAGAACTTTTAAGACCAACAAAAATATACGTGAAAGAAGTAATTAATTTAATTTCAAAAAATCTTATTAATGGTTGCGCTAATATCACAGGAGGAGGACTTGCAGATAATATTAAAAGAGTTGTACCTGATAATTTAGTTGCTGATATTGATTTAAATAAAATTAAAACTTTAAAAATATTTAACTGGCTTAAAAAAAATGGAATATCTGAAAATGAAATGTTAAAAACTTTCAACTGTGGAGTAGGTTTTTGTTTAATAATAAACAAAAAAAACTTGAGTAAAATTCAAAATTATTTTCCTAAAGCATATAAACCATATGTAATTGGAAAAATTATTAAAGGTAAAAATAAAGTAAAATTAAATGGTTCTTTCAACTGGAACAAATAAAATTAAAACCGCAGTATTTATATCAGGAAAAGGTAGTAATTTAAAATCACTGATTAAGTTTTCTAAGTTACAGAAATCACCTATTTCTATTAACCTAATTATTACTAACAACAAACTAGCTAAAGGTTTGAAATATGGAGTCATTTTTAAAATTCAAAAAAAAATAATTCAATTCATAAATAAAGATGTTGCTGAAAAAAAAATACTTAACGAACTAAAAAAAAATAAAATTGAATTAATTTGCTTAGCTGGATTTATGAAAATAATTTCAAAAAATTTTATTAAAAATTTTAAAGGAAAAATTTTAAATATACACCCTTCTCTATTACCAAAATATAAAGGTTTAAATACTCATCAAAGAGCGATAAAAAATAAAGATAGATATTCAGGATGTACTGTGCATTTTGTGAATTCAAAATTGGATTCAGGAAAAATAATCCTTCAAAAAAAAGTTAAAATTTTAAAAAAAGATACACCAGGTAGTCTTGCTAAAAAAATTTTAGCACAAGAGCATAAATTATATCCAGAAGCTATTTTGAAAATCTTTAATCCTTAAAAAAGAACTCAATTTCAATTTTTGCATTCTCAACACTGTCAGAGCCGTGAACTGAGTTTTTATCAATAGAAATCCCATATTTCTTTCGGATCGTACCATCTGCAGCATCTTTAGGATTTGTAGCTCCCATCAATTCTCTGTTACCAAGAACTGCATTTTCTTTTTCAAGCACCATTACCACTATCGGACCTGAGGACAAGTATTCACACAAATCATTATAAAATGGTTTTGTTTCATGAACTTTATAAAAATTTTCTGCCTCAGATTTTTCAATTTGAATTTTTTTCTCTTTTAAAATTGAAAAACCATTATTTTTAAACATTTCTTTTATTTCATTCTCAAGATTTCTCTCAACTGCATCAGGTTTTATAATTGATAAAGTTTGTTCAATATTACTCATATTTGTCCTCTATTAGTTTATTTAATAATCTTACTCCATAACCAGTAGCTCCACCTGAATTTAATGCTCCTCCATATTTAGAAAAAGCCATGCCAGCAATATCTAAATGTGCCCATGGTGTTTTGTTTAAAATAAATCTTTGTAAAAATTGAGCAGCAGTTGTTGAGCCCGCACCGCCAACATAATTTATATTTTGCATATCTGCATTTTTTGAGTCAATTAGTTTATCAAAATTTTTTATTTAGAGGCATTCTCCAAACCTTTTCCTCAACTTCCTCACCTGCTTTAATTAATTGATTTGATAAATTGTCATCATTTGAAAACAAACCTGCGTACTCAGATCCCAAAGATACAATAATTGCTCCAGTAAGTGTTGCTAAATCAACTATAAATTTAGGTTTAAATTTTTCTTCTGTATAAGTAAGTGCATCTGCAAGTACTAATCTTCCTTCTGCATCAGTGTTTAATATCTCAACAGTTTTTCCACTGTAAGATTTGACAATGTCTCCTGGTCTTTGAGCATTACCACCTGGCATATTCTCTACCAATCCAACAACACCTACAGCATTAACCTTTGCTTTTCTAAGAGCTAAACTTTTCATTAATCCAACAACGACTGCTGAGCCAGCCATATCATAAGTCATATCTTCCATAAATTTAGCTGGTTTTAATGAAATACCACCAGTATCAAAACAAACTCCCTTACCGACAAATGCTAAAGGTTTAGAATTATCTTTTAATCCTTTCCATTCCATTGTCACTAGATAAGAACCTCTTACACTCCCTTGGCCAACACCAAGCAATGTATTCATTCCTAATTTTTTTAATTTTTTTTCATCGTATATATTTATTCTAAGTCCATCATTTCTTAGTGAATTTATTCTTTTTGCATATTCATCTGGATGCAAAACATTTCCTGGTTCTGAAACCAAATCTCTTGCATAAAAAATTCCATCTTCAATCGCTTTAAATTTTATCTGATTTTTTATAGAAGGTTTATTCTTACCAGTTACTATAATTGATAAATTCTCGTTTAATTTTTTTGTTTTATACTTATCAAATTTGTAAGATTTTAATTTTATTCCATGTAAAAAGTAACCAACAACATCATTTTTATTTTTTGGAGCAGTATCAGAGTTTAAATTAAAATTTTTTATTTTAGATGATTTAAAAATATCATAAAATTTTGCTCCTAAATTTTCTAAATCTGAACTTTTTATATCTTTTTTTACAGACACTAAAGTTACTTTTACTTTGGAGCTTATTTCAAAAGACAATATTTTTTGCTTAACGTCTTTTGATTTTAACAAATCAGAAATACATTTAAATTCAGCAGCAAATAAATGTTTTTTTAAACCAGAAATTTTATATTTCTCGTCTATAAATAAGACTTTGTTTACTGAATTTTTTGAAGACCATTTTTTATTATAACTTATTTGAACACTCATAATTTTCGATTCTATATGCTAAAGATGAGTGGTATATATGAATAAAAATAGCTTATTTCAATGAAAAAAATAATATTTAGAAAGCTTTTATCTGATTGTTTAGTTTTCTCTTTAGTTGCATTATTTGGAATAAGTTCAATTATTTGGGTATTCCAAGCAGTTAACTTTCTAGATATAATAATCGAAGACGGCAGAAACCATAACATATATCTTCTTTATACACTTTTAAATTTTCCTAAAATTATAGCCAAAGTTTTACCTTTTTGTATTTTCTTTGGCTTCTCATATATTTTTATAAAGTATGAATTGAAAAATGAATTAATTATATATTGGAATCATGGAATAGAAAAAATTTCTGTAATAAATTTTTTTTTAATTTTCTCTGTTCTAGTTTTTTTGATTCAGATCATATTACTAACAATTGTAACTCCTAAATCTCAAGAAATTGCTAAAAGTCTTATAAGAACCTCTGAAGTCGATTATTTTGAAGGATTGATAAAACCAAAAAAATTTAATGATAATATTAAAGGATTAACAATATTTGCAGAAGAGAAGAATAAAAAAGATGAATTTATAAATATTTATATAAAAAAAAGAACAAATAAAGATAATTTTCAAATAACTTTTGCAAAAAAAGGAATTTTTGAGCAAAGAAAAAATAATAAAGTTTTAGTTTTATACGAAGGGCAAAACTTTAATAATAATAAAAATAAAATTACAAATTTTAGTTTTAGCAAATCTGATTTTCTTTTAGGAGATATGGAGTCTCACGTGGTGTTTCATAAAAAACTACAAGAACAATCAACAATAGAACTTGTTGATTGCATTAAAAGTATATATTTGGGTAAAGATATAAGTATTATTAATTGTAATAAAAATAATCCAAGGAATGTTTATAAAGAGTTATTTAAAAGATTTATTGTCCCATTTTATCTTCCATTATTAATTTTAATTGCTGCATTTAATTTAATTATAACAAAAGAAAATGTAAATTATTTTAAATATAGATTTCTAATATTTTCTTTGGGTATATTTATGATAATTATTTCTGAAAGTTCACTTGGATTTATTGGAGACAGTTTTATAAAAAATATTTTTTTGATTTCTATTCCTGTATTTTCTATCTTAATAATTTACTTAGGCATAATTTATAAATTTAAAATCAAGAAAGCTAGTATTTAAAAATGAGAACTCATATCAAATTTATAGTAACAAATTTTTTAAAATCTTTTTTAAATGTTTTCTTGGTTATGCTAAGTTTAGTTTTCATACTTAATATACTACAAGAAATAGAATTTTTTAGTGGCAAAAATGTAGGATCTTATTATCCAATATACCTGTCACTTATGAACACTCCATCAATAATATTTGAAATGTTTCCTTTCATTTTTTTAATATCAACACAATTTTATTTTATAAAACTTTTTAATAATGATGAAATTAATATATTTAAATATTCTGGACTAAAAAATTTGAAAATTATTTCAATTTTAAGTATTTCCAGTTTTGTTATTGGTATTGGTATAATCACTATGTACTATAATTTATCATCAACTCTACAGAGTTATTATCTAGAAATTAAAAATCAATACTCTACAGATAAATCTGATTATTTAGCTGTAATCAACAAAAATGGTTTATGGATAAAAGATATTGTAGATGATGAAATAAATATAATTAATTCCTCAAAAATTAACAATAATATCTTATCAGAAACTTTTATATCAACTTTTGATAAAAATTATGAGCTATTAAAAAATATTAGAAGCAATAGAATTGATATCAAAAATAATAAATGGTTAATTTATGATGCTTCTGTTTTCGAAGATAACACAAGCAAAAAAATAAGTATTTTAGAATTTCAAACTAACTTTAATCAGAGGAAAATTGAATCATTGTTTTCAAACCTATCCTCGTTATCAATTTTAAAACTTTTAGATTTAAGGAAAAATTATAAAAAGCTAAATTATTCATTAATCGATGTCGATTTACAAATAAATAAAATATTTACCTATCCCTTTTATCTTATGCTAATGACTATTTTCTCTTCAATAATAATGTTTAATACAAAAAAATTTAAAAGCAGTACGTTTAAAGTTGTTATAGGTCTTTTTTTTTCAGTTATTATTTACTATGTAAGTAATTTTTTTAATGTTATGGGTGTAACAGAAAAAATACCATTAACATTTTCTATTTTTTCACCTTTAATAATTTTATGTATTTTGAACACTTTGTTACTAGTAAATATAAATGAGAAATAAACTAAAATATTTTATTTTAATAATTTATTTTATAATTAATTTTTTTAATTTTTCTGCTGCACAAGATGAATTTAAATTTAATATAACAGAAATTGAAATAGTTGAGAATGGTAATTTGGTTATTGGTACTAAATATGGAAAAGCTGAAACCAATGATGGATTTATAATAGTTGCTGAAAATTTTGTATATAATAAATCAAAAAATATATTAAACGTCTCAGGAAATGTAGAATTTTTAAACACTAATGATAATTTTACAATTTATTCTGACAAAGCCACTTATTTAAAAAATGAAGAAATAGTTTTCACAGAGGGGAATTCTAAAGCCGTTGATGTAAACAATACTATTACAGCCTCAAATTTTAAATTTGACAGAATTAAAAATATATTAACAGCAAACAAAAACGTTCAATTTTTAGATTCAGAAAAAAATACAACAATAGAATCTGACAAAGCCACTTATTTAAAAAATGAAGAAATAGTTTTCACAGAGGGGAATTCTAAAGCCGTTGATGTAAACAATACTATTACAGCCTCAAATTTTAAATTTGACAGAATTAAAAATATATTAACAGCAAACAAAAACGTTCAATTTTTAGATTCAGAAAAAAATACAACAATAGAATCTGACAAAGCCACTTATTTAAAAAATGAAGAAATAGTTTTCACAGAGGGGAATTCAAGGGCTAATGTTGAAAAAAAATATAAATTTTCATCAAAGAATGTAATCTACAATAAACTGAAACAAGAATTATCATCTAAACACAATTCTATTGTAATTGATAATAATGAAAATCAATATGAAGCTAGTAATTTTCTCTATCAAATAGATACAAGACTTCTTAAGGCAAAAAATGTAACTCTTATCTCGAAAGTTGAAAAAAATAAATATGATAATTACTATTTTTCGGAAGGATTTTTTGATTTTAAAGATCAAAGTTTTTTATCAAAGGATACAAAAATAAAAGTTCATAAAGATATATTTGGAAACCCTGAGCAAGACCCAAGAATTTATGGATCCTCATCTTCAGGAAATGAAAATTATACAATAATTAATAATGGAATTTTTACTAGCTGTAAAATTAAAGGTAATTGTCCGCCATGGAGCATATATTCTGAAAAAATTACCCACGACAAAAAAAATAAAAATTTAATTTATAAAAATCCTGTTCTAAAAATTTATGATGTACCAATTATTTACTTTCCTAAATTTTTTCATCCTGACCCAACAGTGAAAAGAAAAACTGGCTTTCTGCAGCCTCAATTAAATAGATCAAAAACTTTGGGTTCTTCAATTTATTTACCTTACTTTAAAACTCTTGGACCTGATAAAGATTATACTTTTAAGCCTACAATTTTTGAAAATAAAAGTAATAAACAAAAAATAATTCTTCAAAATGAATATAGACAAAAAACGAAAAATTCATCTTTGATAGCTGATTTTAGTTTAACAAAAGGTTACAAATCAAATACAAACAATAAAGAAAAAAATATCAATCATATTTTTGTTGCATATAATAAAGACTTAAATTTACCAAACTTTTTAAATAGCAAAATGAATGCTAAAATCGAGAGGGTTAATAACGATACTTATTTAAAAGTTTTTCAAAATAATCTTTTTCCTAGCCCAGTTATGCCTTCAAATAAAAACTCGATGAATACTGAATTAAATTATATTTTTGACCATGAAGATTATGATTTTTCTACTGGTTTAAATATTTATGAAAATTTAGGTGTAAGGCACACAGATAGATACCAGTACGTATTGCCAAGATATAATTATAATAAAAATTTCAAAATAAGTGAAATTGATGGTTCTTTTAATTTTGACTCATCTGGAAGTAATTATTTAAGAGATACTAACAGTCTAAGATCATCAATTACCAATAATTTATCCTATTCTACTCCTGATTATTTTACTAATAGTGGATTTAAAAATAATATGAATTTATATTTTAAAAATCTAAATTCAGTTGGAAAAAAGGATCAATCATATAAATCGTCACCAAGAATTGAAGGAATGGGATTATTTGAAGTTATTTCAAGTCTTCCCCTTGTTAAAAATAATGATTTATCAAATGAAATATTAATACCTAAAATTTCTTTTAGATTAAATCCTATCAATGATATGATAGATTATAGTTCATCATCTAAAGTAATAAACGCTGACAATGTATTTGCAATAAATAGATTGGGTTTAAGTGATACTTTCGAACAAGGAAAATCAATTACTTTAGGCCTCGATTATAAGTTTGATAAAAATTCTTACATTGATGAAGAGAATGAGTTAAAGGATAAATTTTTAGAAATAAAATTAGCTACAGTATTAAGAGATTCTTTTGAAGAAAAGATTCCAAAAAAATCGACAATAAATCAAAAAAGTTCAAATATTTTTGGTTCAATAAACAATAATTTATTAGATAATATTAACTTAAAATATGATTTTTCTATTGATAACGATTTAAAGACTTTTGATTCGCACTCAATTACTTCCGAAGTATCTATAAATAATTTTGTAACCGAATTTGGTTATATAGAAGAAAGAAATAAATTAGGAACAACGCATTCACTCACAAATAAAACCTCATATAATTTTAACGAAAGCAATTCATTTTCTTTTTCAACACGTAGAAATAAAGAAATTTCACTAACAGAATATTATGATTTAAGTTATGAATATAAAAATGATTGTTTGACTGCAGCAATAAAGTATAACAGAACATTCTATAAAGATGATGATCTTGTTCCATCTGAAAACTTGTTTTTATCAGTTACTTTAATTCCACTTACTACTTATGAAAGAAAACTTTATGAAAGAGATCAGTATGGAAATTAATTTAAAATTAAAAAAAATCTATTTTATTATTATACTTTTTTTTTTCTTATCAGAAAATTTAAGCAGTTTAGAAAATAAAATAATTTTTAAAATAGATAATGAAATAATAACGCATATAGATGTTGAAAATGAGAAAAATTATTTAATTGCATTAAATCCAAATTTAAAAAAATTAAAATATAATGAAATTATTGATGTAACTAAAAAATCAGTTGTTAGAGAAAAAATAAAAAGAATTGAAATTTCAAATAGATTTAAAAATGCAGAAATACCTCAATCATTATTAGAACAATTGTTAAAAAATATTTATACAAACATAGGTTTAAATAACTTGGAAGATTTTAAAAAATACCTTGAAATAAATAATGTAAATTATTTTACTGTACTCAAAAAAATTGAAACCGAAGCGTTATGGAATGAACTTATTTATTCTTTATACTCAAAAAATGTTAAAATTGATGAAGAAAAACTTAGAGAAGATATACTTAAAAATAATGCAAAAAAAATAAAGTCTTATTTAATGTCAGAAATTTTCTTTGAGGTCTCAAAATCTGAAAAAATTCAAACTAAATATAAAGAAATTGTTAATTCAATTAACAATAATGGATTTGAAAATACAGCACTAAAATATAGTATTTCAGCTACAAGCAACATGGGTGGTAAATTAGATTGGATTAATGAAAATTCTTTGAATATCAAAATCAGAGATGTTTTAGCAAAAAAAGAAGTAAATGAATTTACAAAACCAATAACAGTTCCTGGTGGATTTTTAATTTTAAAAATAAACGATATTAAAACTCAAAAGTCAGAAATAAACTTAAACACTGAATTAAAAAAATTAATTCAGATAACTAGAAATAATCAATTAAATCAATACTCAAAAATATACTTTAACAAAGTAAAAGAAAATATGGAAATAAATGAAATTTAAGCCAATAATTATAGTGGCTGGTGAACCTAATAGTATTTTTACAGAAATCTTTTTAAAAATTATCCACAAAAAAAAATTTAAAAGTCCAATAGTTTTAATTTGTTCTAAAAAAATTTTATTAAAACAATTAAGGGCTCTTAAAGAAAATTTAAATTTTAATGAAATAGATATAAAAAAAATTTTTCTAAATAATCTTAAATTTAAAAAACTAAACGTTATTGATATAGATTTTGACCAAAATAAAGCCTTTCAAAAAATTTCATCAAATTCAAACAAGTATATTGAAAAATCATTTGAGATTGGATTAAAAATTATGAAAAGCGGTATAAGTAACAAACTTATTAATGGTCCAATTTCAAAAAAAAATTTTTTAAAAAAAAAATATATTGGCGTAACGGAATATTTAGCACACAAAACAAAGGTTAAAAATTATGCCATGGTAATATTTAATAAAAAATTATCAGTAAGTCCTATAATTACTCATGAACCATTAAAGTTTGTTTCAAAAAATATATCTAAGTCAAAAATAGTTAAAAAAATTAAAATTATTGATAAATTTTGGAAAACCAAATTTAATCAAAAACCTAAAATAGCTATAACTGGACTAAATCCACATTGTGAAAGCAGTGACATATTTAATGAAGATAAAAAAATTGTTTCTCCAGCTGTAAAAATTTTAAAAAAATCAAAAGTTAATATTGAAGGACCTTTTCCAGCTGATACTATTTTTACAAAATCAAATAGAAATAAATACAATATAGTTGTAGGGATGTATCATGATCAAGTTTTAACACCTATCAAAACTATTTTTGAGTTTGATGCAATCAATTTGACAGTTGGTTTACCTTTTATAAGGGTTTCGCCAGATCATGGACCAAATGAAAGGATGTTAGGGCAAAAAAAATCTGATTTTACTAGTTTATTAAACTCAATTAAATTTTTAGATTTTTAGTGATTAGAGCAAAAAAGAGCTTAGGACAAAATTTTTTAATTGATAAAAATATAATTGAAAAAATTGTTAATATAGTAAATATTCAAGGCAAGATAATTTTAGAAGTTGGACCTGGTACCGGAAATTTAACCTCTTCAATCTTAGATAAAAATCCAAAAAAAGTTTATGTTGTTGAAAAAGATAATAAATTAGCAAATCAACTTGAGGACAAATTTAACAATTTAATTACTATTTTTAATGATGACATACTAAGGTTCAAAGAAACATCCCTAACTAAAGAAAAATTAATAGTTTTTGGAAATCTTCCTTATAATATCTCAACAGAAATTCTTACTAAATGGATCATTGGACTTAATGACAATTATTGGTTTGATAATCTAATTCTTATGTTTCAAAAAGAAGTAGCAAATAGAATTATAGCAAAATTCAATACATCAGATTATGGAAGATTGTCTATATTAAGTAATTGGAAACTCAAAGTAGAAAAAATATGTGATATTAAACCAGAATCATTTTATCCAAAACCTAAAATAGACAGCTCTTTATTATTCTTTACACCTAAAAATAAATTTCACAAAATAAATTCAAAAAATTTAGAATTAATTACTAGAATATTTTTTAATCATAGAAGAAAAATGCTTAAGAAACCTTATAATCAAATATTTAATGGGAACCTAAATATATTAAATAAATTAAAAATTGATCTTAACTTAAGACCACAAAATTTAGATTATGAAGTTTATTATCAATTAACAAAAGAATATGAAAATTTAATTAGTTAATTTTTCAACGTGTTTTCTAACAAAGTTGGCATCGTAATCTTTTGATCCAGAGTTTATCTCGGCTGAAATTAAATTTTTAATTTTCAATAAACAACGGTCTAGGTCATCATTTATGACCACGTAATCATAATTTATCCAATGAAGCACATCTCTTTCAAATTGGTTAATTCTCTCTTCTGCTATTAATTTGTCTTTAATATGTCTGTTTGACAATCTTTCAAATAAAATTTCTTTACTGGGGGGTAAAATAAAGAATGTTATTAATTTATAATCCAATTTTTTATTTTTAATTTGATCGGCACCTTGCCAATCAATATCAAATAAAACATTTTTACTTTTATTTAATTTATCGATAACTGGGGTTCTTGTAGTACCATAATAATTCTTAAATACTTTTGCATACTCAAGAAACTCCTCGTTTAAAATCAGTCTCTTAAATTCTTGCTCACTAACAAAAAAATAATCTTCCTCTTGTGTCTCATTTGGTCTTGGTTGTCTCGTGGTATGAGAAATAGAGATTTCATAATTATCTAATTCAGATAATTTTTTAACTAATGTGGTTTTACCTGCTCCAGAAGGAGATGATAAAATTATCATAACCCCATCGTTTTGCGAGGGCATTAATAAATTAGTTTGCTTTTCCTTCGATGAATTTTACTGCATCTCCTACAGTTAAAATTTTCTCAGCTTCACTATCGGAAATTTCAGATCCAAATTCTTCTTCGAAAGCCATCACTAATTCTACAGTATCTAAACTATCAGCACCCAAATCATCAATAAAACTTGATTCTTCAGTAACTTTAGTTTCATCAAGACCTAAGTGATCTGCTACAATTTTTTTTACTTTGCTTGAAACGTCTTCTGACATATTGATCCTTTTTGTTATAAATTCTTATTAGTTTAAAAAGTTATTTTGTCAAGCCATATACATTCCGCCATTGATATGTAATGTCTCACCATTAATATAGTTTGCTTGGTTAGAACACAAAAATACTACAGCATTTGCAATATCATCAGGCTCTCCAAGGCGAGCTGAGGGGATTTTTGCTATAATTGTTTCTTTAAACTTTTCATCTATATTATCAGTCATTGCAGTTTTAATAAATCCAGGTGAGATACAATTAACATTGATATTTTTCCTAGCATACTCAATTGCTAAGCTTTTAGACATTGCAACTATTC
Source organism: Pelagibacteraceae bacterium AG-390-A02 (assembly GCA_003278165.1). Taxonomy (GTDB): domain Bacteria; phylum Pseudomonadota; class Alphaproteobacteria; order Pelagibacterales; family Pelagibacteraceae; genus Pelagibacter. Next base: position 53,103 of record QCGU01000001.1, on the reverse strand, counting down.
CTGCTTTTGATGCTGTATAATTGGCTTGACCTAAATTACCAGTATGTCCTACAACAGAGGTGATATTAACAATTTTGCCAAATTTATTTTTTAACATTTTTTTAATTGCAAATTTACTGATCAAAAATGTAGATGTTAGGTTAAGATCTATTACTTTTTTCCATTCATCCAAACTCATTCTAATTGCCAAGTTATCTTGTGTGATACCAGCATTATTTACAATACAATCCAAACTGCCTCCTAATTCTTTGGTTGCATTATCGATGAACTCCTCAATTTTTTGAGTTTCAGATATATCAAATCTTAAAATATTAATTTTTTCAAAATCTTTTTTTAATTGTTCAAGTTTTTCAATTTTTGTACCAGTAGCTAAAATATTTGCACCACCTTCATATAATTTTTTAACAATTGAGTTTCCTATCCCTCCAGATGCACCTGTAACAATTATATTTTTACCTTTTAAATCATTCATATTTTTAAATTTTCAATATCCATTTGACTGTTTATACTGTTAGTTTGAACATCTCTATTAATTCTTTTTATCAAACCTGATAAAACTTTCCCAGGTCCAATTTCAATAAAATGATCGATATCATTATTTATCATATTTATAACACTTTCTCTCCATCTAACTCTATTTTCGATTTGTTTTATTAAAAGTGATTTTAAACCTTCAGGATCTGAAATAGCTTCAGCAGTTACATTTGATATTAACTTGTTATTGCCTGAAGAAAATGAAATTTTGTTTAATTCTTCTTTCATAATCCTTGTTGCTTTGCTCATAAGGCTACAGTGAAAAGGAGCACTGACTGGAAGCTTTATATTTTTAATAGAATTTTCTTTTAATACTTCAGTTAACTTCTCTAAATCATGAGTTTTTCCACTCAAAACTATTTGCCCTTCTGAATTATCATTTGCAATTTGAGCTATAAAATTAGATTCATTATTTTTTAATATTTTTTCAATTATATCAATAGTTGAACCAAGTACTGCAACCATGCCACCCTCTCCTTTTGGAACAGAATTCTGCATTGCATCGCCTCTGATTCTTAAAATTTTTAATGTTTCTGAAAAATTTAAATAACCAGCACAAGATAAAGCAGAATACTCACCTAAAGAATGCCCGGCAAAAAACTTTGCTTTATTTAGATCGATATTAAATTCTTTTTTTATAACATTAAATATAGAGTAACTTATTAAAAAAATTGATGGCTGAGTGTTTACTGTTAAATCTAGATCTTCTTTGGGCCCTTCCAATATTAGCTTTGAAATTGAATAATTTAATATTTCATCTGCCTCTTTAAATAGGCTTTTTACAAGCTCAAATTTATCGTAAAACTCTTTTCCCATTCCAACTATTTGAGATCCTTGGCCTGGAAAAATAACTGAAAACATATAAAAAATATTACTTATTTTGTGTTTTTAACTATTGTAATTGAACTTTTATAATAGTATATCCTCACTTTTTATTAAAGAACTTAAATGAACTTATACGAACATACAATAATAGCTAGACAAGATACATCTCCAAGTGAATTAAAACAACTAACTGAGAAATATTCTAAAATTGTTGAAAAGAATGAAGGTGAAGTTGTTAAAACTGAGAACTGGGGTCTGCTAAATCTATCTTATCTGATCAAGAAAAATAAAAAAGGAAGCTACATTCACTTTAAAATTAAAGGTAAAGGTAAAGTGGTAGAAGAATTAGAAAAAAATGAAGCAATCGATAAGAAATTGTTAAGATATCTAACGGTAAGAGTAAAAGAGTTTGATTTAGATACTAACTACTTTGGAAAAAAAGTGGACAGTGAAGAAAAAGAAAGTGTTAAAAACTAATGCCAAAAAGACAAAGTGGAAATAAAAAAGGAAAACAAAGTAACTTTGCAAAGTTAAGTATCTTCCAACCAAATAAATATAAATTTAAGAAAACTTGTCCACTATCAGTTAAAGGCGCACCTAAGGTTGACTATAAAAATATAAAGCTGTTGAAAAAATACGTTTCTGAAAATGGAAAAATTTTACCATCTAGAATTACAAATGTGTCTCAAAAGAAACAAAGAGAGTTATCTTTATCAATTAAAAGAGCAAGAAATTTAGCTTTACTATAATGAAAGTTATTTTATTAGAAAACGTAAAAAGAATTGGATCTATTGGTGAAGTAATAGATGTAAAAAGAGGATTTGCTAGAAATTTTTTAATAGCTAACAAAAAAGCACTTTATGCATCTAAAGAAAACATTAAAGAAGTTGAAAAGATAAAAGCTGACTTATCTAAAAAAGATAACGAGAAAAAACAAGAAGCTACTAAGATTGCAGAGCAAATCAACAACAAAGAATACTCAGTTCAAAAATTAAGCACTGAAAATAAAGAACTTTATGGTTCAGTAAAACCAACTGAAATTTCAAAAATTATTCAAGAAGAAAATAAAATTGAAATTAAACCTTCAATGATACAACCAGTCGAAGAAATAAAATCTCTGGGAAAATTCAAGGTTAAAATTTCCTTACACTCTGAAGTTGATGCTGAAATAGTTGTAAATGTTACATCAGCAGATACAATTCAATAATTATACATTCTTTTCAACAGCTAAAAATTAAAATTTAAATACTAAAATTTTTTCTGTAAATTTTGTTTTATGGAAAATAATTTAAGTGTTGTTAAAGACAAATTTAAAGAACTACCAAACAACATTGAGGCAGAACAATCTGTAATTGGTTCAATTTTAGTTAGCAATGATATTTTTGATGAAATTAACACAATTATTTCATCAATTAACTTTTATGATCCAATGCATCAAAAGATATTTGAAGCAATCGAAAGTCTTATCTACAAGGGTATGCTCGCTAACCCAATTACATTAAAAAGTTATTTTGAAGATGAAAAAGATGACATTAATGTTCCAGAGTATTTAGTAAAAGTAACTAAATTTTCTACATCTGTAAGACAAGCAGTAGAATATTCAAAAATAATATATGATATGTTTGTCAGACGAGAACTGATAAAAATTTCTGAAGAAACGATTGATAGTGCAAAGTTAAATGATCTTGATACTAATGGTCAAACTATAATTGAGAATTCTGAACGACAATTATTTGATTTAGCAGAAAAAGGATCTTTCAATTCTTCTCTTATAAAATTTGATGATGCCATGAAACAAACTATAGAGATGGCTTCAGCCGCATATAAAAATGAGGAAGGAATTGTAGGAGTTCCAACTGGGCTTAGAGATTTAGATGATAAACTTGGAGGTTTACATCAATCTGATTTAATTATTATTGCAGGTCGTCCATCAATGGGTAAAACCTCGCTTGCTACAAATATCGCTTTTAATGCAGCGCAAAAATTACAAGATAGTGGTAAAAAATCTTCTATTGCTTTTTTCTCTTTGGAAATGTCCTCTGAACAACTTTCAACAAGAATAATCTCTGAACAAGCAAGAATTAGTTCTAATGACATTAGAAGGGGGAGAATTTCAGATGATCAATTTGATAAATTTTTAGAAACTTCTAAAAATATAGCCGAACTTCCACTTTATATCGATGAAACACCAGCCATCAGCATTGCTGCTTTAAGTAATAGAGCAAGAAGAATAAAAAGATTATTTGGATTGGATATGATTGTTGTTGATTATATTCAATTAATGAGAGGTACCACCTATAATAAAGATGGTAGAGTCCAGGAGATATCTCAAATCACTCAAGGACTAAAAGCAATAGCAAAAGAGCTTGCAGTTCCTGTTGTAGCACTATCACAGTTATCAAGACAAGTAGAACAAAGAGATGATCATAAGCCTCAATTAGCCGATTTAAGAGAATCAGGCTCAATCGAACAAGATGCTGATGTTGTAATGTTTGTTTACAGAGAAGGATATTATCTATCAAGAAAAGAACCAAGAGAAGCGACTGTAGAACATGCTGAATGGCAAGCTAAAATGAATGAGGTGGCTCACTTAGCTCAAATTATTATTGGTAAACAACGACACGGACCAATTGGTAATGTTACATTAGAGTTTGAGGAAAGATTTACCAAATTTAAAGATACTCAAACTAATTAATTTCAAATATAAAAGAGCCTATGTTGGCTCAAATGTATCAAAACTTAGTACTAAAGAACCCAAAGGCGGTATTTATATTACTGATTATTTCTATTCTAAGTTTTGGATATTATTCTAAAGATTTTAGGTTAGATGCTTCCTCAGAAACACTATTAATTGATGGAGATCCAGATTTAGCTTACTTACAGGAAATTTCAGAAAGATACGGTTCTAAAGAATTTTTAATTCTTACATACACTCCTAATGAGGGTATGGCTACAGATTCCTCAATAAATAATCTATTAAGTTTAAAGTACAAAATTCAAAGTTTAGATTGGGTTCATAGTGTTATAACACTTTTAGATATACCACTTTTAAATAATTCAGATGCACCACTTCAGGAAAGATTAGAAAGCTTCAAAACTTTGAAAGATGAAGATGTAGATAGAGAAAGAGGTTTTAGTGAAATTTTAAACAGTCCTGTATTTAGGAATTTTGTAATTAGTGAAGATGGTAAAACAAGTGGGATTATTGTTAATATAAAACAGAGTAAAAAATTAGAAGATATTGAAAGCAAATCTAAAGAAGAAATTGAAAATTATAAAGATCAAATCAAAAAACAAAATCACCAAAATATTTTAGAAATAAGACAAGTAATTCAAAGTTATGGTGATGTTGGAAAAATTTACTTAGGTGGTATTCCAATGATTGCGGATGATATGATGACTTTTATAAAAAGTGATATCATTGTATTTGGTATTGGAGTTTTACTATTTATTATCGCAACTCTTTGGTTTGTTTTTAGAAAACTAATTTGGATTATTGTTCCTATTAGTAGTTGTTTTTTCTCTGTCGTCATCATGATGGGTTTACTAGGATTACTTGGATGGAAAGTAACTGTTATTTCGTCAAACTTTATTGCCTTGATGTTAATTCTTACAATGGCAATGAATATTCATATGAGCACAAGATTTCTACAACTTAAAAAAAACTTTCCATCAAAAAATAACTTTGAAATCATTTCCTTAACAACCAGCAAAATGTTTTGGCCTATATTGTATACAGTTTTAACTACAATTTTAGCTTTCTTGTCTCTGATCTTTAGTGAAATTAAACCCATCATAGATTTTGGATGGATGATGACCTTTGGTTTAATTACATCTTTTATTATTACATTTACTTTACTCCCTACTCTTTTAAGTTTTACTTCAACTGAAAATGTAGCTTTAAAAAAAGAACAAGATTCTAAAATTACATCGATACTTGGCTCAATTTCTTTAAATAACAAATTTACAATTTTTTCTGTAACGGGAATTATTATTGTCTTAAGTGTGGTTGGTATAAGTAAGCTAGAAGTTGAAAATAGCTTTATAAATTATTTTGATAAAAATACTGAAATCTACAAAGGAATGAAACTAATTGATGAGGAACTGGGTGGAACTACTCCTTTAGAAGTTATTTTAAAATTTCCCAAAAAAGAGGAAGGTAAATCTGAAGAAGATGATGAGTTTGATGATTGGGGAGATGAAGGGGATACAAATGATGAAAAATATTGGTTTACTAAAGATAAAGTTGATAGAATTGCATCTGTACATAATTATTTAGACAGTCTTCCACAAGTTGGTAAAGTTTTATCTTTTTCATCAATCATAGATGTTGCTACTCAACTAAATAATAATAATCCACTTGGTACTTTAGAGATGGGAGTATTGTACTCAAAAATACCTGAAAGTATTAAAATAGAAATAATTGATCCATATCTATCAATAGAAAATAATGAAGCTCGAATTAGTCTAAGAATAATAGACTCACAAGAAAATTTGAGAAGAAATGATCTGATTAATAAAATTAATTTTGATCTAGAAAATGAATTGGGATTAGGAAAAGATGATTACAAATTAGCAGGGGTATTAATATTGTTTAATAATTTACTACAAAGCTTGTTTAAGTCACAAATTTTAACTCTGGGTTTGGTTATGATTGGTATTTTCTCAATGTTTATTATTTTATTTAGAAATATAAAACTTTCATTAATTGGTGTTGTGCCTAATTTTATTGCTGCATTCTTTATTTTAGGAATTATTGGTTTGTTAGAAATTCCATTGGATATGATGACTATTACAATTGCTGCAATTACAATTGGTATAGCTGTTGATAATAGTATTCACTATATTTATAGATTTAAGGAAGAATTTAATAAATTAAAAGATTACAATAAAACTTTAAAAATTTGTCATTCAACTGTTGGAGTTGCAATTTTAAATACCTCAATCACAATTGTATTTGGTTTTTCAATTTTAGTATTGTCTAAATTTATACCTACAATTTATTTTGGAATGTTTACAGGTCTTGCAATGCTGCTTGCAATGATATCGGTTTTAACTTTACTGCCTACTTTAATATTGGTAGTTAAACCCTTTGGTAAAAATGCTTAATGTTAGATGCTCTTAAAGATTTTTATGAAGCCTCCTCTATTATTGATTTAATCTATGTTGCAATAACCATATGGTCTTTGATAAGTTGTTATAGAAAAGGTTTTATCTTAAGCATCCTCTCAATGGCAAAATGGCTTCTAGCCTACATTATTACACTTATTTTATTTCCCCGTTTAAAACCTTATGTAAAAGATATAATCGACAACGAGTATGTTCTCGATGTTGGACTTGGAATTGCAATATTTATAGTTGTTATCTTTTTAGTCTTATTGGTTAATAAAGGTATCAGTAAAGCTGTAAAATATACTGGCATAGGAAGCTTAGACACTACCTTCGGATTCTTTTTTGGGTTTGTAAAAGCATATATTATTTCAGTTTGTATATTTTCAGGAATTCATATTGTTTATAATCATGATAAATGGCCGATTAATTTAGATAAATCATACACCTTTCCATATTTGGAAAAAGGTAGTAATTATCTGATAAAAGAATTCCCTAATGAAAAAACATATCAAGAATCTAAAGAAAAAATTGAAGATATTTGATCCGAAATTAAAAGAAGAGTGTGGAGTATTTGGAATTAGTAATGCTAAAGACGCATCTGCTTTAACAGCTTTAGGGTTGCACGCACTTCAGCATAGAGGTCAGGAAGGTTGTGGAATTGTTACTTTTGATGGAGAAAAATACTATTCAGAAAAAAGATTTGGCTTAGTTGGAGACAATTTCAATAAAGAAAAAGTTCTAAAAAACCTTAAAGGTAATTATGCTATTGGGCATAATCGATACAGTACTACTGGAAATAATATTTTAAGAAATATCCAGCCTTTTTTTGCAGATACAAATGCAGGAGGAGTTGGAGTATCTCATAACGGAAACTTAACAAATTCAATATCTTTAAGAAATAAACTAGTAGAAGAAGGAGCGATTTTTTACACTACTTCTGACACTGAAACTATAGTCCAGTTAATTGCTAAATCTAAAAGATCAAAAACAATTGATAAAATAATAGATGCCATATTTCAAATTCAAGGTGGTTATGCATTGGTAATGATGACACAAAAATCTTTAATAGGTGTAAGAGATCCATATGGAATTAGACCATTAATGATTGGAAAATTAGGAAACAGCTATGTACTAGCCTCCGAAACTTGCGCATTAGATATAATTGGCGCAAAATTTATAAGAGAAGTAGAGAATGGAGAAATAGTATTAATTCAAAATGACGAATTAACGAGTATCAAACCCTTCTCACCTAAAAAAGTAAGACCATGTGTATTTGAGTATATTTATTTTTCAAGACCAGACAGCCTACTTGATAATAAAACAGCTTATGAACATAGAAAGAATTTAGGAAAAGAACTAGCAAAAGAAAATGATATAAAAGCGGACATAGTTGTACCTGTACCAGATTCAGGAAACGCTGCAGCACTTGGTTTTGCTCAACATTTAAAAATGAATTTTGAACATGGTTTAATTAGAAATCATTATGTTGGAAGAACTTTTATTGAGCCAAGTCAAAAAATAAGAAGCTTAGGTGTAAAGTTAAAATTAAATGCAAACCAAAGTACGATTAAAGATAAAAAAATTATTTTAATTGATGACTCGCTAGTTAGAGGAACTACATCTTATAAAATTGTTAAAATGTTATATGATGCGGGTGCAAAAGAAGTTCATGTAAGAATAGCTTGTCCTGAGATCAAATATCCAGATTTTTATGGCGTAGATACTCCAACTAAAAAAGAATTATTAGCAGCAAATAAAACCAACGATGAAATTTGCGAATATATAGGTGCAAAATCACTTAAATTTTTATCTATTGATGGATTGTATAGAGCAATTGGATTTGACAAAAGAAATGAGGCTTATCCTCAATTAACAGATCATTATTTTACTGGAGATTACCCAGTAAAACCTGTTGATGAATTGGGTGATAATAAAATAACTCAACTTTCTTTATTAAGTACAGCGTCTAATAATTAATTATGAAAACAGTAAATTTTACTGAAATGAAAAATGGTACTAAAGAAGATTATGAGCTATTAGAAAAATTTGAAAAAAATTTTGAAAGGCAAACAGCAGATAGAATTATAAATTATTTATCTAAGCAAACTACAACTCTAGAAGGATATAAAATCACAAGATTAGAACATTCTTTACAAGCTGCAACAAGAGCATTTAAAAATAATGAAAGTGATGAGATGATTGTTGCAACATTATTACATGACATAGGAGATGATCTTGCACCAATGAATCATTCACAATATGCAGCATCTATTTTAAGACCTTACGTTTCTGAGAGAACATATTGGATCATTCTTTATCATGGACTTTTTCAAACTTATTATAGCGCTCATCATTTAGGTGGTGATAGAAACGCAAGAGACAAATTTAAAGATCATAAGTACTACCAGGATACGATAGATTTTTGTGAAAAATACGATCAGTGTTCATTTGATCCTGAATATAAAAGTATGTCTTTAGAGGATTTTACACCATTAATAAGGAAAATATTCTCAAAAGAACCTTATTATTACCTTTAAATTTATTTATAAATCACTAATTAGAAGCCATGATTAAAACTAAAGAGCAAATCGTAGAATATTTTCAGTCAGGTATTAAAGAAACAAAAGACTTTAAAATCGGAATTGAACACGAAAAATTTTTGTTCAACACTAAAGATAATAAAAGAATTGATTATCCAAAAGTAAAAGAAATGTTTACAGCCTTGACTGAGTTTGGCTGGAACCCTGTTTTTGAGAAAAAAAATATTATTGGTCTCAATAAAGGTGGTAAAAATATAACACTAGAACCTGGCAATCAAATTGAATTATCAGGTGATAAGTTAAACCATATGCATGAAGCTTGTGCAGAGTCTCAAGATTATTTATTTGAATTAAAACAAGTAACAAAAAAATTAGGTATTAAAATAGTTAGTGCAGGCTTTGATCCTATTTCAAAATTAGAAGATATTCCAAAAAATCCAAAGAAACGTTATGAGTTAATGACAAAAGATATGCCTCTAGGTGGAGAACTTAGTTTAGATATGATGTATCGAACATGTGGCACACAATTAAATATTGATTACAATTCAGAGGGAGATTTTATTAAAAAATTTAAATTAGTTAATTCTATTGTCCCAATTTCAATTGCATTGTTTGCAAACTCTTCAATAGTTGAGAAAAAGAATAGTAATTATTTATCCTACAGATCTAAAGTATGGCAAAGTACTTCAAGAGGAGGTTTGCCTAAATTATTTTTTGAAAATTTAGATTTTGATAAATATGCAGAATTTGTGATGAACTTTCCAATTCTATTTATTCAACATAATGATCAATATATTTCAGGAAGAAAATATATATTTAAAGATTTTATGGATGGAAAAATTGAAGAGATAGGAAATAGACTTCCAACAGAGTCTGATCTAACAACACACTTGAGTACTATCTTTACTGAAAATAGATTAAAGAAATATATAGAGCTTAGATCTATGGATACATGTGGTTGGGATTGCCTATGTGCTGGACCAGCTTTTAATATTGGTATGTTGTATGGAAATTTAGATGAAGCATACGAATTAGTCTCTGCATGGGAAACAGATAAAATTATCAATGCTTATTTAGATGCTCCACAAAAAGGATTTAATACTCAATTAATGGGTAAAGACTTATTGTATTGGACTTCTTCTCTTTTGGACATATCTAGAAAAGGATTAGAGAAAAGAGATATCATTAGTAAAAAAGGAAATAACGAAACCATCTTCTTAAATCACTTGCAAAATGTAGTTGATAACAAAACTACAAATGCAGATCATATGATTAGTAAATTTTCAAAAAATGAAAATCTAGAAGAATTATATGACAAATAAAATAGTAGCTGTTCAAGGAAATCATCCCTCCACCCTAAACCCTTTAACTGATACTAGTGTTTTTTTAGCTAACGAAATACAGAACAAATATAAGATTTTTTATTACGACCCAAAAAATCTATCAATAATTAACAAAAAAGTTTTAGCTAAAGGCTTCTTTATTAAGTTTAATTATCAAAACAAGAAATTTTACAAAATCATTAAAGAACAAACTTTAGACCTTACAAAATGTAAGTTTATTCTAATCCGTCAAGATCCACCATTTAATTTGGAATACATTTCAACAACTTACATTTTAGATTTTATTAAAAATAAAGTTAAAATAATAAATAACCCAACATCTATAAGAAATATTTCTGAAAAACTATATTCCACCAAGTATCTAAAATATATGCCTGATACACTTTTTTCTCGGGATATAAATGAAATCAAAAAATTTATTAAAAAAAATAAAAAAATAATTATCAAACCTATTCACAGTTATAGTGGAAATGATATTCACTTATTAAATAAATTTAATTCAAAACTTATAAATAAATTTATAAAAAAACATGATCATATAATGTGTCAAAAATTTTTATCCAAGATTAATAAAGGAGATAAAAGAGTTTTTATAATTAATGGAAAAGTTTGCGGTGCAATCTCTAGAGTTCCTAAGAAAGGATCTTTTCTAAGTAATATGAGTAAAGGTGCTAAGCCAATTAATATTAATTTAACAAAATTAGAAAATAAAATTTCAAAATTAATTGCAAAAGATTTAAAAAAAGAAAATATTTTTTTTGCAGGAATTGATTTTATAGATCAAAAACTTAATGGAGATATAAATGTAACATCTCCAACTGGACTTAAAACACTTTTTGATCTATCTGGTAAAAATTTAGCTAAAACTTTTTGGAAAGAACTTAAAGTTTGAATAATTTAACTAATCAACAAAAAGGTTCGTTAATGGCTTTCATAGGAGTTATGTTTATAACTCCAGACTCTTTATTAATAAGATTATCAAATATTGATACTTGGGGAATGCTTTTTTACAGAGGGGCAATTCCATTTGTAGTAGTTCTAATTGGTCTTCTTTTTTTTTATAAAAATAATTTCTTAAAAGCATTGTTTAAAATTGGTTACCCAGGAATTTTTTATGTAATTAGTTTTTCTATTTGTAATATTACTTTTATTATCTCAATACAAAACACCAATGTAGCAAACACTTTATTAATGGTTGCTCTAGCACCAATGCTCTCAGCAATTTTGGGAGCTATTTTTTTAAAAGAAAAACCGGATAATAAAACTTGGATTGCAATAATAATTACCTTTGTTGCTTGTGTTTATATTTTCTACGACTCCTTAAGTCTTGGTAATTTTTATGGGGATTTATTTGGTTTAATAACTGCTTTTGGATTAGCCTGTAACGCAAACATTGCAAGATATGCAAAATCGACTGATTTGGTACCTGCTGCAGTAATTGGAAAATCTTGTGTTGCAATATTTGCATTTTTCTTTGTTAAAGATTTTGCTTTAGTTGGAAATGATCTTTTTTATATACCTGTAATGTGTGTGATGTGTGTAGCCATACCATTTGTCTTAGTCACCATAGCACCAAGATTTATAACAGCAGCTGAGGTTAATCTATTTTTCCTCTTAGAGACAATTATTGGACCAATATGGGTTTGGATGGTTATTAAAGAGCAGCCCTCTAATGAGACTATCTATGGGGGTATAGTTATCATAACCACGATAGCAATTCATTCTTTATTGGCCATAAAAAAAACACAAACCAAAACTACTTAGCCCGCAATTTGTTAAGAATTAAAATTTTGAAATGCAAAAAGAAGTAAAAAAATCCTGGGCCTTATTTATAGGTATTGGAGTGATGATGATTGCACATGGACTGCAAATGCAGTTGATGGGTATTAGATCCGTAATAGAAGATTTTAGTGTCTTTACTACTGGTATCTTCATGTCTGGATATTATGTAGGTTATTTTGTGGGCTCGAGAACAACTCCTAATTTTGTTTCAAAAGTTGGTCATATAAGAGTATTTGCTGCATTCGCTTCGCTTGCATCTTTAAGTGCTTTGGTTGCGGTTGTTTATGTAAATCCATTCATGTGGACAATTAGTAGGTTCATAACGGGTATAAGTTTAGTTAGTTGTTATGTGGTAACTGAAAGTTGGTTAAATGATAGAGCAACTAATAAAAATAGAGGACAATTATTATCTGCTTATATGATGGTAATCTATTTTGGATTAGCTATAGGTATGTTGTTACTTAATGTTAGCAAACCAGAAGACTATGAACCATTTATTTTAGTTTCTATTTTACTTTCTATTGCGCTTGTTCCTATTTTATTAACTAAAAGACCTGCCCCAAAATTTAAAAAAATAGAGACAATAAGTATTAAAGAATTGTATAAAATTTCACCGCTAGGTTCATTAAGTTCATTCTTTACTGGTATTATTCATGCAGCATTCTTTTCTTTAATATCCGTTTATGCAACACTTGCAAAATTTACTTTAGTTGAAACATCAATACTTTTGTTTATTGCAACAATTGCAGGGGTGATTGGTCAAGGGCCAATAGGTTATTTCTCAGATACGTTCGATAGAAGAAAAGTAATCGTAATTACAACTTTTGGAAGTTCCTTTTTAGCTTTTGTTTCAATTCTAACTTCAAATGATCCTATTCAAAATATTTATTACATGGATGAATTTGCTTTTAGAAAAATTATATTTTTTGTTGCTGTAGGACTGTATTCAAGTTTATGTCTTCCTTTGTTTTCACTTAATCTTGCTCATACTAATGACTTTGTTCCAAAATCAAAATTCGTAGCAGCTGGAGGAGGTTTACAATTTATTTTTGGTGTTGGTGCAATTAGTGGTCCTATTTTGTGTTCTTTATTTATGGAATGGTTCGGATTAAACGGTTTATTTGTTTTTTTAATTATCGCTCATGGAATTATTGGTGGATTTGGTTTATATAGGATGAAAGTTAGAGATACAGTTGAAAACCCAGACTCAACATTTACACCGATTCCTGCAACAATTACACCTGCTGGGCTAGAATTAGACCCAGATACTCCTGCAACATTGGAAGAAACTTCTATAAACGATAATCCTGAAATAAAAAATTATTAAATTTAAATATTAATGCGAGTCTAATACAGACAGATTAGAGAAGCTGTGTACACCCACTCAAAATAATTTTATTCAATCTTAAGTTGTCAAATATTTATTTCATAAGGATTTTTTCTGATAAATTTATTTCACCATCATTGTCAGGTGTCAAATAAACACCCATATCATAATGATCGTAAGTTTCTTTTAAAGTTTTAAGTAAATTAAAAGAATTGTCATCTGTTTTAGGTTTTAAGTTTATAGCAACACATCTTGGAATATTTTTTTCAACTTTAAACAAAACATCATTTATTTTTATTGTTTTGCCAATCCAATTTCTTTCTTCCCAAGCTTTAATTCCATCAAAATATAAATTGCCTCGAAAAATGGATTTTTCAATTTTTTGATCAATTTTATTCTCAAAATCTTTGATGCTATTGATGTTTAAAAGAGAAATTGAATTTCTAAACATTGATTTATTAGATATGGAAGTATCATAAAAAGGGTATTCATCATTTTTCATAAGTCTAATATCATTTTTTAAAGAACCCTCTAATTCAATTAATTTTTTTACAAGATTGTCTCTTTCATTAGAGTCATTAATATTAATGGTAATAATTTCTTTATCTTTAATTGTTAAAGTTAACTTATTATTCTCATATAAAAAATTATACTTATTAAACACAGGAGTATTTTTAAGTGTTACAATTTTATTCCATTTTCCTTTTCTTGCTTCAGGATTTTTTTCGAATTCTTTAGATTGATCCAAATCAAGATTTTGAGAAAAAGCAAAAACTCTATCCCCTTCTATCCCAATATTTTTATTGATTTTGCATTTATCAATGTTTTGAAATGAAATAGATTTTACAGGACAGTTATATATTGAAGTAATAATTGCACTCATATAATCTTAAAAAAATAATATGACTTATCTTAATTCAAATCAACTTAAACAGTACAATGAAGAGGGATATGTTGCTCCTTTAGATATTTTGACCAAAGAAGAGGCTCTTGATGCAAGAAATGAAATAGAATTGATAGAAAAAGAAATGCCAAATGAAATTGATAAATCTGGCAGATATAATGCTCACTTAATCTCTCCCAAACTAGATGCCATTGTTCATAATTCTAAAATTCTTGATGCTGTTGAAAGCATTATTGGAAAAAATATTTTGGTTTGTAGTACTACTTTGTTTATTAAAAATCCTAAACAAGAGGGATTTGTAAGTTATCATCAAGATGCAAAATATATTGGGTTGGAACCTCATAATTGGGTTACTGCATGGATAGCAATTACAGATTCTAATAATGAAAATGGTTGCATGAGAATGTGGCCCAAATCTCATATTGAACTAAAAGATCATAACCAAAAGTTTAATGAAGGAAACCTATTAACACGCGGTCAAACAGTAGAAGAGGTGCCAGAAAACGAGGTTAAATCAGTAGAACTTAAAGCGGGTCAAATGTCCTTACATCATCCAAAAATAGTTCACGGCTCTGGAATAAATAAAAGTAATGATCGAAGAATTGGTTTTGTGGTTCAAAGCTATATAGGAACTAATGTTAAACAAATTTTAGGAAAAAATAGTGTTCAAATCGCCAGAGGAAAAGATGAATATCACTATCACGAAGTTATTGATCGTACCAATTCATTAATGAGCGAAGAGGGTAAATCTTTAAGATTAAAAGAAAATCAATACTTGCAAGAAATATTTTATAACGGATCTTCAAAAAAAGGTTCTTACTAAAATGTCAAATTTAAAAGAAATAGCTGATAGCATAATAAATAAAAATTTTGATAAGGCACTAAAACTTTGTGAAATTTATCAAAATGAAAAAAATAAATACATTATCTTGAACTTTAAAGGTGCTATCTATTTATCGCAAAATAATTTTGAAGATGCAGAATTTAATTTTTTAGAATCTTTAAAAGAAAATGAAAAATTTGTTGAGCCCTTAAATAATCTTTTACAACTTTACTTGAGAAAGAACGATTTTAAAAAACTTTTATTTTACGCAAAAAAATTAATTGAAATAGATAAATTAAATCCCTCTTATAATTATAAACTTGGATACGCTTTAGAACAAAACAACAAGATAGAAGAGGCAATTGAGTGCTATAAAAACTGTATCAATTTTGATGGTAAAGATAAATTGAAAGCTTTAAATAATGTTGGTGTACTTTATAGCAAATTAGAAAAAGAAAATCTTGCAAATCAGTATTATCTAGATGCTTTAAAAATTGATCCAAATAATACATTTATTATCAATAATCTTTTATCAAATTATTTAGAATTAAGAGATGAGAAAAATTCAGATATCTTTTTTGAAAAAGCTAAAAATATTGACCAAAATATTATCTATTTTTTGTATAACAAAGCCGAATATTTAATTCAAAAGAAAAAAATAGATGAAGCAATTGAAATTTTAGAAAACAATAAAAACAAAGATTTAAAATTTTTTATAAAATTAATAAAGATTAATTTTTTAATTGGAAAAAAAGATAAAGCAGAAAATTTGCTTGATGAATTTCAAAAAATAGAATTGAATAATCCAGAGTATTTTCAATTTCTGGGTATGCGATATCTTTTTCAGGGTAATTTTGAAGCTGGTTGGAAATACTATGAATATAGATATTCTAAATTAAAATCATTTTTTAATGAAATAAAAGAATGGCAAGGAGAAAATATTAATCAAAAAAGTATTGTTGTCTATAGCGAACAAGGACTTGGAGATACAGTACAGTTTTCAAAATTTTTAATTCCACTTTTAAAACTTTCAAAAAGCGTAACTTTTTTAGTCCAAAAAAACCTAATTAATATTTTTAAAAAAGATATTCCAAATTTAAAAATTCTTACAAAAGAAAATATTGGTGATGAAAGATTTGATTTTAAAATATCTTTGGGATCTTTATTAAAATTTTTTTATAAAGAAAAAATTGATCATAATTTACTAATTGATATTGGTAAAAATGATTTGTCTAATTTACCAATTAAATATTTCAATAAAGATAAGCTTAATATTGGTATAGCATGGTCTGGTTCATTCAAAGGTCCAAACGAACCTTATAGATCAATACCTTTAGAATCATTAAGTAAGATATTTTCTTTAGATATTAATTATTATTGTTTACAAAAAGAGATTTGGCAAAGAGATTTATTTAAATTTGAAAAAACTAAAATTACAAACCTTGGAAATTATAGTCTAAGTGACATGGTTCCAATTATCCTGAATTTAGACCTGGTAATTTCATCAGACACGTCAATCCTTCATCTAGCTGCATCTCTAAATAAAGAAACTTGGGGACTTTTAAATCTTCATCCTGATTGGAGATGGGGAGCCTTCAATGATAAGCATCCATATAAATCATTAAAATTATTTCAACAAAAAGCTTTTGATAGATGGGATGATGTTGAGCAAGAAATATATGAAAATTTAAAAAAAAAAATAAATAGCAAGTAATCTAATGAAAAAAACAATTAATCTTGGTGTCCTAGGTATAGACCATGGTCACATCTTTGACATGTTGGATGAAATGTTAAAAGAAGGTTGCACATGTGATTATTTTTGGACAGAAGGTGATCCATTAACATTAAAAGAATTTAATTCAAAATATCCGAATATTAAAAGAAAAGAAAAAAAGGAAGAAATATTAAATGATCCATCTATTGATATGATTTTAATATCTTCAGTTCCAAAAGATAGAGCTCATAATTCGATGGAAGCTTTAAAAAATGGAAAAGATGTGATGGTTGATAAACCAGGTTGTACTACTTTAGACCAATTAAATAAGATTAAACAAACAGTAAAAGAAACAGGAAAAATATGGTCAGTTAATTTTTCAGAAAGATTTCATGTTGCAGCTGTTGCAAAAGCTGAAGAATTAGTTAACCAGAGAAAAATTGGTAAGGTGAAGCAAACGATTGGAACCGGTCCACACAGACAGGGTAATTATGAAAGGCCTGATTGGTTTTATAATAGAGAAAGTTATGGTGGGATAATTACTGATATAGGCTCACATCAAATTCATCAGTTTTTAGTATTTACAAATTCAAATGAAGCAAAAATTAATCATGCTTTTGTGGAAAACACTACTAAGACTGAAAAGCCTGGTTTTCAAGATTTTGGAGAGGTTAATCTAACTGGTAATGGTGGACATGGTTACGTTAGATTAGATTGGTTTACTCCAGATGCACTTCCAACATGGGGAGATGGAAGATTATTAATCCTTGGAGATAAAGGGTATATAGAAATAAGAAAATATACAGATTTAGCAAAATCAGATAAAGGTAATCATTTGTATTTAGCTAATAATGAAGAAGTTAAATACATCGATTGCTCTAACATTAAGCTCCCCTACTTTAGAAATTTAATTAATGATGTAGTCAATAGAACTGAAACTGCTTGCCCACAGGAATTAACTTATCTTTCAATGGAACTTGCATTAAAAGCACAATTAAAAGCTGAAACAAAATGAATAAATATCAAGTAGCAATTATTGGAACCAACATAGGCGCCAAGCACTATGAAGATTTTCAAAAAGTTAAAGAGAGATTTAGTGTTCACACTTTGTGTGGGCTTACAAGAGAAGCTATTGATAATATTTTATCAAAAGATACTGAAACAAAGGTATCACTTAATTTTGATGATGTATTAAAAGTGAAAGAAATTGATATCATTGATATATGTCTTCCACCCCACTTACATTTTTCAGCTTGTAAAAAAGCTATGGAAGCTGGAAAGCATGTAATTTGTGAAAAGCCATTAGTATCAAATCTTAAAGAAGTTGATGAATTAGAAAAGATCAGTAAACAAACTGGTAAAATAATTTTTCCAGTTTTCCAATATCGATATGGTCCAGGATTTTCAAAATTAAAAGCATTAATGAAATCAGGTTTAGCAGGAAAACCTTTAGTTGCCTCTTTAGAAACTCATTGGAATAGAGGAAAAGATTATTATTCAAAACCTTGGAGAGGAACTTGGGAAGGTGAACAAGGTGGTGCAATTTTAAGTCATTCCATACACATTCATGACTTGCTAAGTATGATTTTAGGTCCTGTTTCAAATGTATTTGCTAAATTATCAACGAGAGTAAATGATATTGAGGTTGAAGATTGTGCTGCTCTATCAATTGAAATGGAAAATGGGGCATTGGTTACAAGCTCAATCACACTTGGTGCTTCAAATGACACTAGTAGACTAAGATTTTGTTTTGAAGGATTAACAGCTGAGTCTGGAGCATCTCCAGATAAACCATATAGTCCAGCTGATGATGAGTGGTATTTCTTGCCAAGAGCTCCTATTACTGAGGCTCAAATAGATAAGGTACTCTCAAAGTTGGACAAACCACTGTCTTGGTATGCAGGTATGTTTGATGAGATTGCAAACAAATTAGATGAATCTTCTAGTGATGAGGTAACCTTATCAGATGCTAGAAAATCTTTAGAATTTGTTACTGCTGTTTACGATTCTCATAGACAAAATAAAAACATTAAACTTCAAATAGATAAAGATAATCCACTTTATCATTCATGGTTGCCTAAATAAATTAATTTAAAAAATTTCAGAGAGCTTACTTAAAGCATACATTCCAGGATCATCTAGTTCTTTAGTTTTTTCATTAAACATTCTAGCTCTACCTACAAGGATTTGTTTACCCTTAAAATTTTGCAATGCTTCTTTGCTAGCTAACTTAAAAAGTTCTGAATAATTTTTATTTTCTTCAAGTTTTTGAATAAATAGATTTAAAGTATCTGCAATTGTTTTATCACCTATATTTGTTTTTCCTCTTTCCATAATTGTATTTAAGGCAGTCTTAAAAATAACAATAATATCTTCATGATTGCATTCTTTTTTGTTATTTAAATTTTTCGCTATATTCATTAAAGAAAATGCAATTAAAGTTCCAAAACTTGAGCCAGATCTTTTTACAAAAGCTTTAGAGCAAATTTTAAAATTTTCACCCATATCCTCAGAAAAACTATCTATATTTTTATTTATCTCCTCTAGTCCATGTAAAATCGTAATACCTAAATCTCCATCTCCAATTTTTCCATCAGCAGAATTAAATTCATCATAACAAACCTTTGATTGTTCAAATAGTTTTTCTAAAATGAATATAAAATTTTTCTTATTTAGCATTTTAATTTGTCCAAAAAGGACAATTACTTGGAGCAATTAGATTTTTTTTAATATTCTCATTCAATTTCAAAACTGTTACTGACATTCCTGCCATTTCCATTGAAGTCGCATATCTTCCTACATAATTCTTATAAATTTTAGTTTTGTTTTTATTTATATTTTCAATTACTCTTCTTGAAACAATATAAAGTTCCTCTAATGGTGTTGCTCCCAAACTATTGATCATCAAACTTATCTCGTCATTGTCACCTAGTTTAAAATCATCAAATATCCTATTACAGATATCATCTGTTAAATCATTTGCACTTTTTAATTTTTCTCTAGAAATTCCTGGCTCTCCATGAATACCCATTCCTATTTCTATTTCATCTTTACCAATCTCAAATGTAGGTTTTCCTGCCTCAGGCAAAATACATGGTGACAAAGCTACACCTAATGTTCGAATATTATTATTAGTTTCATTCGCTAATTTAAAAACTTCTTCCAAGGAAACTCCTGTCTCAGCAAAACCACCTGCAACTTTGAAGACAAAAATCATCCCAGCAATTCCTCTTCTTTTTTCTTTTTCTTCTAATCTGGCACTTGCTATGTCATCCGCAACTATAATTGTTTTAGTGTTAACACCTTCATCTTTAACTATTTCACAAGCCATTTCAAAATTCATTACATCACCACCATAATTTCCTAAAATGCAAAGAACGCCATTTCCATTATCTGCGTTTCTAATTGCTGATGCAATTTGATCCACAGAGGGAGAGGCAAAAACTGATCCTATTGCACATGTATCCAATAAACCTTCACCAACATAACCTGTAAATACAGGCAAATGTCCGGACCCACCTCCAGTAACAAGACCTACCTTATTGGATGATTTTTTTGCTCTTTTTATTACTCTAGAGTTATCTTCTGCTAGAGAGTAAACATTTGGATGAGATTTAATTAAACCATCTATAGATTCATCTACAAAATTACTTGGTTCATTAATTATTTTTTTCATATTTTAAAATGTATATAAATTAATCATTAATATGAACAAAGAAAACGCAAGTAAACTCTGGAAAATTATTCAGGAAGCTGGCGATTATTTGGTGGGACAGTTACCTGACCACCCAAACCACCCTAAGGGAAGAAACCCCTATGCTCATGTTGCTATTTGTGTGAAAAGCAAATTTAATGCGAGCTACAAAGATATTCCTGACGAACAGTACAATGAAGTTATAGAGTATATTGAGTTTTTAAAAGAAAATCCTAGTTAGCTTTAATTGTATTTAACAATTCATCAACATCGCTATCTTTAGTATTCCAAGCAGCAACTAATCTTACTGCTTTTCCATCTAATTCTTCTTCATTCATTTTATAACCTTCAGAATTTAGATGTTCTATTTTTTTTCTTGGAAATTTTGCAAATACTTCATTTGCCTCAGTTGGATAAGCAATTTCAATATCATTATACTTACTTAACCCTTCACTTAACTTTTTACCCATTGCATTAGCGTGCTTAGCATTTCTCAACCAAACATCATTTGAAATGTAAGCATCTAATTGGGCAGAGACAAAACGCATTTTAGACAATAAATGCCCGGCTCTTTTCATTAAAAAAGCAATGTCCCCTACTAATTCTTGCTTAAAAAAAATAATTGCCTCTGCTGCTAAACATCCATTTTTAGTTGCTCCAAACGACAATACATCAATCCCTGATTTCCATGTCATTTCAGCAGGACTTACATCTAAAGATACCAATGCATTAGCAAATCTAGCACCATCCATATGTAAATTTAAATTATGTTTATGAGTAACGTCTGCAATTTTTTTGATTTCATCTAATTGATAAACTTCACCTGTTTCACACACTTGAGTAATGCTAACTGATGAAGGTTGAGTGTGATGAACAATACCTTTTCCGCCTATAGATTGGTGTAATTCTTCCGCAGTTATTTTTCCCATTATTCCTGTTAAAGGAACTAATTTACCTCCTCCTGTATAAAATTCAGGAGCACCACATTCGTCAGTGTTTATATGAGACATCTTATGGCAATAAATATTTCCGTATGAAGGTGTCATAGTTGATAAAGCTAAAGCATTTGCAGCTGTTCCAGATGCAGTCGGAAAAACAATAACTTCTTTTTCAAATATTTCAGAAAACTTATCTTGTAACTCTGTTGACAAGGGATCATTCCCATAAGGAGTGCTATCTCCTTCATTTGCTTTTATGATTGCCTCTAATACCTCGGGGCAAGCACCTGCAACATTATCAGATGCGAATTTAACTCGCTCTCTCTTTGTTTTTATTTTTGCCATTGTTATTGTTTTGGAAAATAATCTTTTAATTCACCTTCTCGGTATACATCTGCTGTACAACAGTGAAGTCCTCCACCAAATGCGTAAGCATCTCTTAATTCAACTGGAACTACTTCCATTCCTAGTTTATCTAATTGCTCAGCTTGATAAATTTCACTTTTCTCAACACAAACTGTTTTAGGATCTAAAACTAAAACATTCATTGATAACCATGTTGAAGAATAGCAAAGTGGCGGTGGTTCATTATGTGCTGGTTGAGCACTATCAACAATTTCCCAACCATTTTTCTCAAAAAGTTTTCTTTGTTCGTTAGGAAGTCTTCTTTGTGGGTTATTGATTATTAAACCTTCTTTTATTGGGGTAAAAGTTGCATCAATATGAATTGGATAAGGATCACCCGGGAAGTTAACTGCATGAACTCTATGATCTTTATAATGTCTCTTTAGCCAATCAATTCCTTTTAAATTAGTTGTAAATCCATGTTGAACAACTAAGTCTTTTCCAAATCTCAATACATCTGCCGCATCAAATAAAGGTTCCTCTTCTGTAGTTACAAAATATTTTTTCTCGGTCCACTCTAATCTTTTTTGAACACCAATTTTATCCGATAGATAATCTTTTCTATAATCTGCATCAGTTAATCTTGGCTTTGGAGCAGATTCGTGTCTCATGTTAGGATCTTGATTGTAATAATCTTTAAGAAGTGGTCGGTAACATAGATATTCAAACCAACGGCAACGGTAACTCATTGTTGCTTCTAAAATTTCATTACCCACGGTTAACAAAACATCTCTTGGAGGCATACAGCCAAACATAGTTTCTGCTTCCCAATCTGGTGTTGATGTCTTTTGATTAAAATCAATTGGTGTTGGTCGATCAACTTTAATACCTCTTTTTTGAAGCATATTTGAAAAATTATCTAACAATTCGTTTGCTTTATCGACAGTGTCTTTAGTTCTTGGACCAAACTGACCTCGCATATCACTGTCTTCAGGAACTTTTGCATCTAATGCTGGCTCTGGTGCTGGTATACAAGTACCATCCGCTCTTCCAACGATAACATGTTTTAACGGATCCCACTCATTCCAACTATTAACAATAGTTTTATTCTCACTCATAAAGATTAGTTTTTTATAATATTATGCTCAGGCCCGAAAGGAAATTTTGTAATATTTTCTGATCCATCTTTACCAATCACTAAAATATCATGCTCTCTATATCCACCTGCACCAGGATTTCCTTCTGGTATCATTATCATTGGCTCCATAGAAACGACCATATTTTCCTCAAGAACAGTATCAATATCTTCTCTTAATTCTAAACCAGCTTCTCTTCCATAAAAGTGTGAAAGCATACCAAATGAATGACCATAACCAAAAGTTCGATACTGAAGGTAACCAAGTTCAGCAAACAATTCATTTAACTCATTACAAATATCTGAACATTTAATACCTGGTTTAATTAATTCTATTCCTCGTTTATGAATTCTAACATTTGCTTCCCAAGCTTTAAGTGAAGCATCATCTACATGATCTAAAAATAAAGTTCTCTCCAGTGCAGTGTAGTAACCTGAGATCATTGGAAAAGTATTTAAAGATAAAATATCTCCTTTAACTAATTTTCTATTAGTCTTTGGATTGTGAGCTCCATCTGTGTTAATACCAGATTGAAACCATACCCATGTATCCATATACTCTGCACCTGGATAGCTTTTAACTATCTCTCTTTCCATTCTATCTCTTGCTGCAATTGCTACCTCGATCTCAGTATTGTCTTCTCTAATATTTTTAGCTATTTCTTCACCTCCAATATCTGCAATTCTTGCACCATTTCTAATGATCTCAATTTCTTCATTAGATTTAATCATTCTAAGTTTCATTAAATCTTTTGAAACATCACTAAATACAGAGAAAGTAAAAATAGACCCTATTTTTTCTCTCATATCCAATGTGACATGATCATTTTCAATTCCAATATTCTTAGGAGGCTCATCTCTTCCAATAATTGATACAATTGCTTTTAAAAAATTGTCTCTTTTCCAATCAGTATAAATAACATTATCACAATGTGATCTACGCCATGGTTGACTTGCATCAATATTAGCTGAAATTGTTGAAATTTTATTTTGGGTAATGACACATCCGTATGGTCTACCAAAAGAACAGTAAATAAAACCTGTATAATATGCAACGTTATGCATGGATGTTAAAATAACCATATCTAAATTATTTTTATCCATCACAGATCTAAGTTTACTTACTCGATCGTTATATTCTTTATCTGTAAATGGTAATTTTACTTTTTCACCATTTTTAAGTTCAAAAAAATCTGGTCGTTCCATAAAAATTTAATTTAGTGCTATGTGGCGCTTGTTCCATCTCATAATTAAGCTGTAGTAAAATAAAGATACAAATAGAAAAAAACCTCCTATAATCGTATTTGTTGATGGTACTTCGTTAATTCCTAAAATTGGTAACCAAACCCAAAATATTCCACCAACTACCTCGGTTAAAGATAGCAATGTCAATTCTGCAGCAGGTATAGCTTTTGAACCAATTGAATATAAAATTAATCCTGAACAAACCAGAAACCCGTGAAGTGAAAATAAGGAACTGTTATAACTTGTAGCAAAGAACGTTTGTCCAGTAGACAAAATCATAATTGATGCAAACACAAAACAGAAGAAACCAGCGAATGCAACTGTTGTAAATTTAGGAGTTTCTTTTCTCCATCTTAGTGAAACTGAAAACACTGAAAATCCTATTGATGAGGTTAGTCCAAATACAAATCCTATCAAAGATTTCTCTCCTGTATTACCTATTGCCATTATCAATATACCGGCTGTTGCAATTATGATTGATATCCAAACATTGAGTGAAATCCGTTCTCTAAGAAATAAAAATGCCAAAAGAGCTGTAAAAAAAGGCATTGCAGCTAAACAAAGTAAAGTAACAGCGGCACTGGTATTTGTTATCGAATAAATGAAAGTGATCATTGCAACTCCAAGTCCCGAACCACCTACTATTCCTGATAATCCTATTTTATAGTAATTTTTATAGAAGTTTTTTCCTTCTTCAAAATATAAGTAGAGGTTAAGGAGTATAAAAATAGTTAAACCTCTTCCAAATATATACTGCCAAGGAACAAGATTGGGACTATGCATATATCTTACAACCAATGGTCCAAATGACCATAAAATTCCAGCAAACAGCACAATTGGGACAGCAAGTTTTGGATTTCTTAACTCTAACATATGAAGAAATCTAATTCTAAAAAGATTTTTCTACAACAAAAATACGTTTCTAAATTAAAGTTTGATTAGAGTAGTTGGGGAAAAAACAATCTAAGATATCCCCTTTTTTAAATTTTGATTTTCCTGCTGGCAATAAAGACCAAATATTTGATTTAACAAAAGACTTAACTCTAAAAGACTCTTGTCCTTGTAAAATTTCAACTTCTATTTTTCCATTTTTAGTTGTGCTTAGTTTGCTTTTTGCAAATCGTGTAAATTTTTGTTTTTTAGAGAAACTATTTTTTAAAATCGCTCTGATAGGCTGTTCTTCACTTAATCCCAAGATATTCTCCATAAAAGGGATAACAAAAAATCTAAAGCAGGCAGATGATGACATTGGATTTCCAGGAAGTCCAAAGATTGCTTTTTGTTTTCCTTTAATTTTAGCAAATAGAATTGGTTTTCCTGGTCGGATTGCTACACTTTTAAAATAATTGGATAATTTAAATGTCTTTACAACACTAGGGATATAGTCATATTTTCCTGCAGAAACAGCCCCTGAAGTTATCAATAGATCAGTATCACTATTTATAAGTTTTTTAATTTGTGATTTATAAATATTTTGATGATTATCTCTAAGTATACCACCATTTTTAAAATTGAATAAAAAGTTTTCTCTAAGATTTTTGATATAATGGCTATTAGAGTTTCTAACTTTCCAAGTTGGAATGTTATCTTGGTCTGTAATTTCATTCCCCGTTGAAAAAAATAAAATATTAATTTTTTTTTTGACCTTAATTTTTTTAATTCCTAAAGTTTTAAAAGCTAAAATATGATTTGGTTGAATAATTGTATTTTTTTTAACAACAATCTCGCCTTTTCTAAAGTCTGAACCTGCAAATCTTACATGGTTAAACTTTTTGATTTTTTGATTAACTAAAATGTATTTTTTATTATTTTTGTTTGGATAAAAAATTATTTGTTCTATTGGAATAATTGTATCAAAACCTTTTGGAATTATGCCACCTGTCATTATTTCAACAGCATCGTATTTTTTAATTTTTTTATTTAATGATTTAGTTCCTGCAGCAATAGATCCAATTATTTTAAATTGTTTTGGTGAATTTTTCTTAATCCCATTAGTATCTCTGGAGTTAACTGCAAATCCATCAAATGCAGCATTATCTCCTGCTGGATAATTGATCTTTGAATAAATATTATTTGAAATCACTCTATTAAGAGAGTTTTCACTTAATATAATTTCGTCTTTGATTTTAATTTTTGCTTTTTTTAAAATTTTCTTAGATTGATCGTAACTAATCATTTTTTTAATAATTCTTTAGCTTGTTCTAAATCTTCTTTAGTATTTATATTAAAGAAAGGATCTTGGTTTGGAAACTCCATATTAATTGTTTTAACTCCAATATTGTTAGCCCACATTTCAACTTTCCTCGCTCCTTTTTCTAAATCATTTTCTAATTGATCCAATAGTTTCATTGACCATAAGCCAAAAATGTTATGCCGAGTATTATTTGATTTTATAAAAAACAAGCTACTTTCATTTTCATCAATTTGTTTAATAAATTCCTCTAAAATTTCTTTTCTAAAAAAAGGAGTATCTACAGGAAAAGTTGCTATCCATTGATAGTTTTTATTATGATCTTTGACCCATTTCATTGCTGAAAGAACTCCCCCTAAGGGACCAAGATCTTTTTTGAAATCTCCAATTAATGAAATTTTATCTGAATTATTAAATTTAATTGATTTATTAGATATTATTAATACTTCTTTAAATTCATCAATTATTTCTGCCAAGATGTAATCAATTAATATTTTATCAGCTAGCAATATCTGAGATTTGTCCTCACCAAACCTTTGTGACTTACCGCCTGCTAGCACTGTTCCTAAAATATTGTTATGATCCATCTATAAAATATAAAACATTCAAAGTTGAATTAAAGAAATTAAATGGATTTAAGAATTTTAGAAATAGCAGCCCATACTGAGAACAATAAAATTGTTGAAAACTATACTCATAAAACAAAACACAAAAATCCATTATGTGGTGATGAGATGGAAATAAGCTTAGTTGTCAAAGATGATGTTGTAAAAGATATGGGTTATCAGTGTAAATCATGCGTTTATTGCCAGGCATCAGTCAGCCTTTTGTCCAGAAAAATTAAGGAAAAAAAAGTTGATGATATAAAAAAATTTATAAAAGTTGGTGAGCAGCTTTTTGAGGACGCAAAAGTGAGTATGGAAAAACATTGGAAAGATTTTAAAGAAATTTTAGATAAAAAAAATCTTTCAAGGAAGGAATGTTTGCTTTTACCTTTAAGAACTATTGCTAAAGCTTTAAAAATTTAAATGATCAAAATTACAAAACCTTTATTGCAAAAAGCATTGATTGCAGGTTTTTTTTCAACAATCACTATAGGTGTTCTTACATTTCTAACTTACAAAAGCACTCTTGGATATTTTATTGCAGCATCATTTGGTTCATCGATGGTTTTGTTATTTGGTTTTCCTGAAAGTCCTTTTGCTCAACCAAAAAATGTTTTCTTTGGACATTTATTAACTGCCTTAACGGGTGTATTATTTGTAAATTTTATTCCACTTCCAATTTATATTAGCATTGCATTTGCGGTAGGAATTGGAGTGTTCTTAATGATTTTATTAAACGTTGTTCATCCCCCTGCAGGTGGAAATCCAATAATTGTTATAATTGGAAGTGCTTCTTATAATTATTTAATAAATCCAATTATTTTTGGGTGTATAATAATTTTGTTATTAGCCATCATAATCAATAAATATTTATTGCAAAAAAACTATCCATTAAAATAATTTATGAATTCAAAATACAAAGTTTTAAAATATTCATATAATAATTTTGAAGATGTTGAAGATTTAGTTTCAATTGAAGAGCCATTAGAAATTTCTTTAAAGTACAAAGAAAAAAATAAATGGATTGAACAAACTTTATCTATTACTATGAGAACTCCTGGTAATGATGATGACCTTGTCAGAGGATTTCTATTTAATGAACAAATTGTAAAAAGTATAAATGATATAGATAGTATTGAAAGTTATGGGGATAAAGTTGGTCAGTACAAAATTCAAAATAAAATATTAGCATCACTCAATAATTCCGAAAATGTAAATATATCAAAAATTAAAAGAGATTTTTTAACTAACTCCTCTTGTGGTGTTTGCGGGAAATCTTCGTTAGATGCCCTAGAAATTATTAAGACAACTAAAACAAATGCATCTGAACCCAAAATTTCAAAAGATGTAGTTATTCAATCACCTAATATTTTAAGAGAAAGTCAGTCTGAATTCAGTAAAACTGGTGGTATCCATGCCAGTGGTCTATTTAATAGTGATGGAAAATTGATAGCTCTTAGAGAAGATGTTGGAAGACATAACGCATTAGACAAACTTATCGGTTGTGCTTTGGAGAAGAAGCAATTTGATCCAAAAAATCAATTTATTACGTGTTCTGGGAGACTTAATTTTGAGCTAGTTCAGAAGGTTTTGATGACTGATATTGGTATTATGATCGGGGTTGGTGCGCCAACAAGTCTTGCTATCGATTTAGCTAATAAGTTTGACATTACCCTTATAGGTTTCGTAAAGATGGACAGTTTTAATATTTACACAAATAACAAAAAAGTTAAGGTGGATTAATAAAAAAAGGGTAATTGTGTCAAAAAATATAAGTAATTTATCTGGAAGAATAGGCTTAAAAGACAACCTGTTTAAGCAAATCTCAGAGAACACTTTGAGTGAAAACCCTCGAGATATTAAAGAAATTGCAAATAAACACAACCTTGGAGTTTCAACACTTCACGGTGCAGAGTCTTTTTATGAATTTTTAAGACCTTCACATAGAAAAAAAAAAGCTTTCGTTTGTAACGGTAGTGCTTGCATGTGCGCAGGTACTCAAGACAAACTAAAAGATAAATTAAAAGAAAAACTAGGTGATGACAAAGTTGGAGAGATGTTTTGTCTAGGTCATTGTTATGAAAACCATGCATTTCACTATGACGGTGAAAATTATGCTGGAAAAGATATTGAAAAGATAGATCAAATTTTAAAGGGTGAAGAAATTAAACAAGAAAAGTTTTTCTCTAAGAGTTATGCAACAACAAGTTTTTTAATGGATGATAAATTATCATCAACAGATCAGTTCAAAGAACAATTAAGTAAATTTTTAAAAACAGATAAAAAAGAAATAGTAAAATCATTATTAGACTCAAACCTTACAGGAAGAGGTGGAGCAGGTTTTCCAACAGGAATGAAATGGGATTTTTGTAGTAAAGCAAAAGGTGATAAGAAATATGTAATCTGCAATGCAGACGAAGGTGACTCTGGAGCTTTTTCAGACAGATACTTGTTAGAGGATCAGCCACTAAAAGTTATTTTTGGAATGGTATTGTGTGGATTTGTAATTGGAAGCGACGAAGGAGTTTTATACATTAGGGGTGAATATCCAAAATCTATTGAAGCAATTAATGGCTGCATCAATGAACTTAAAAAATTAAATTTATTAGGTGAAAATATTTTAGGAACAGATTTTTCTTTCGATCTTGGAATTTGTATAGGTCAAGGTGCATACATTTGTGGAGAAGAAACAGCTTTGATAGCTTCTATTGAAGGAAGAAGAGCTGAAGTAGATGTAAGACCTCCCTTCCCTGTAACCGAAGGATTATATAAAAAACCAACTGTAGTTAATAATGTTGAAACTTTAGCTGCTGCAACCGGAATTTTATTAAATGGATCTGAAAAATTTTCTTCAGTTGGAAATAAAAAATCAGCTGGAACTAAATTAGTTTGCTTAGATAGTTTTTTTAACAATCCTGGTGTTTATGAAATTGACATGGGAACACCAATGAAAAAAATATTTAATGAAATTGGTGGTGGATACAAAGAACCTGTTAAAGCTTTTCAAATTGGAGGTCCATTAGGTGGGGTTGTTCCTTTAAGTGAAATAGAAAATTTAAATTTAGATTTTCAAGAATTCACAGCAAAAGGTTTTATGTTAGGTCACGCAAGTGTTGTTAGTATTCCAAAAGATTTTCCAATGGCTGAATACATTCATCATTTATTTGAGTTTTCTGCAGAAGAATCTTGTGGAAAATGTTTCCCAGGAAGACTTGGATCTTACAGAGGAAAAGAAATGTTTGATCAAGCTAAGAAGAAAACAGCTAAAATTCCTTTAAAATTACTAGAAGAGTTGTTGGTTACTATGCAAAAAGGCTGCTTATGTGCTCTATGTGGAGCGATCCCAACTCCAATTCAGAACATCCTAAAATACTTTGGTGATGAAATGAAAAATGATATGGTGAAAGATAACTAATGAGTTCAGAGAAAAGAAAAATTGCATATATTGATGGAAAACCTTATGAAATAGGTCCTAATCATTCATCTATTTTAAAATTCGTTAAAAGCTATATTGGTGAAAAAAAGGTGCCAACTTTATGTGATGATCCAAACTTAGCGCCCTATGGAGCATGTAGAGTTTGTTCAGTTGAAGTTGCGTTAGAAAAAGATGGACCAACTAGAGTGGTTGCATCTTGTCATACGCCAGTTGCAGAAAACCAGCATATATTTACTTCAAATGAAGAGCTAACAAGTCTTCGAAAAAATATTGTTGAGTTAGTTTTAACTGATCATCCAATGGAATGTGATACTTGTGAAGTAAACAATAACTGTGAACTTCAAACAGTTGCAAATGATTTAGGTATTGATGATCATAGATACAATAGTCCTAAGCAACATAAAGGAATTCCAAGAGACACTTCTCATGATTACATGAGAATGAATTTAGATAACTGTATTAATTGTGGAAGATGTGTCAGGGCATGTGATGAAATTCAAGGATCATTTGTTTTAACAATGAGTGGCAGAGGATTTGAATCTAGAATTACAACAGATAACGATATGATGTTTGGAGATAGTTCTTGTGTGTCATGTGGAGCTTGTGCTCACACATGTCCAACAGATGCTATTTCAGATGTATTCCAATCTAAATCTGCAGCTGTAGATAAAAAAGTTAGAACAACTTGTTCATACTGTGGTGTTGGTTGTAACTTAGAAGCATCAATCAAAGATGATAAAGTAGTAGCAATTGATACTCCTAAGCAAACAGAAGTAAATGCAGGTCATACATGTATTAAAGGAAGATATGCATTCAGTTTTTATGATCACCCTGACAGATTAAAAACTCCATTGATAAAAAGAAATGGAAAGTTTGAAGAAGCTAGTTGGGATGAAGCGTATGACTTTATCAAAAAAGAAATGAATAGAATTACAAAAGAAAATGGACCAGATGCTTTTGCTGGAATTTCTTCTGCAAGATGTACTAATGAAGAAAATTATGTTTTTCAAAAAATGATTAGAGCTGCTGTTGGGACTAACAGTGTAGATTGTTGTGCAAGAATTTGTCATTCACCTACAGCTTGGGGTATGCAGCAAACTTTTGGGACAGGGGCTGCAACAAACTCAACAGAGGATATTTATCATGCAGATTTATTTTTAGTTATTGGTGCTAACCCAACTAATGCTCATCCAGTTACAGGAGCAAAAATTAAACAGCAAGTGATGAAAGGAAAAAAGTTAATTGTCCTTGATCCAGTAACAACTGAATTAGCTAAACTTGCTGATTATCATATCAAACTTAGACCTGGAACTAACGTTGCGGTTCTAAATATGATGTTACACTTTATTATTAAATCAAAACTGTATAATGCTGACTTTGTAAGAGATCGAACAGAAGGTTTTGATAATTTCTTGAAAGAAATTGAAAGACAAGATGTTGATAAATTAGCAAAAGTTGCTGGTGTTGATAAACAATTAGTAAAAGAGGCTGCAATTGCTTATGCAACAGCAAGAAATTCTATGGAATTCCATGGACTAGGAGTTACTGAACACGAACAAGGTTCAAAAACTGTGATGTTAATTGCTGATTTAGCAATGATTACAGGAAACATTGGAAGAAAAGGTGTCGGTGTAAATCCTCTAAGAGGTCAAAATAATGTTCAAGGTGCAGCAGACATGGGATGTCAGCCTCACCAAGGTGCAGGTTATTTTCCAGTAGATAAAACAGAAAACCAAAAATTTTATACAGAAAAATATGGTGTAACTCATCCTACTAAAGCTGGTTTAAAAATTCCTCAAATGTTTGAGGCTGCAATCAATAAAGAATTAAAAGGATTATGGATTATTGGTGAAGATATAGTTCAAACAGATCCAAATAGTGCACATGTTATTGAAGCAATGAACTCATTAGAGCTATTAGTTGTTCAAGAAATATTTATGAGCGAGACTGCTAAACTTGCAACGGTAGTTTTACCTGGAACAACTTTCTTAGAAAAAGATGGAACTTTCACAAATACTGAGAGAAGAATTCAAAGAGTTAATAGAGCAGTACCTCCACTACCTGGTACAAAACCTGATGGGTTAATTGTAACTGACATGATGCAAAAATTAGGTTTTGATCAACCATCTTATGATGCTGATCAGGTATTAGAAGAAATAGCTGATATTGTTCCTTTCTTTAAAGGAGTAACAAGAGAAAGACTTGGAAAATTAGGATTGCAATGGCCTGTAAAAGAAGATGGTTCGGATACAAAAATTTTACATACTGAAGAGTTTAAACTTGGTAAAGGTAGATTGAAAAACTTTGATTGGAAAGAATCTAGTGAGATAGAGGCTAATCAAAAAGATTATCCCTTAATTTTAACAACTAGTAGAGTTTTACAACATTATAATGCAGCAACAATGACAAGAAGAACAAAAAATATAAACATTGTTGATGAGGATGTTTTATTAATTCACCCTAAAGATGCAGCATATAGAGATCTGAATACAGGTGATATTGGAAGATTATATTCTGGAAGAGGAGAAGTTGCTTTAAAAGTAGAAGTAACAGATAAAGTTAAAGAAGGAATTGTATTTACAACATTCCATTTCCCAGAACACATGGTCAATATGGTAACTGGTCATGGAAAAGATGAAGAGACAATGTGTGCTGAATACAAAGTTTCATCAGTTGAAGTTCAAAAAATTTCTAATCAATTTAAAACAGAAGTTAAGCCAAAAGAACATCAAGCTGAAGTTAGTTAATTAAAATGACCATTGGTTGGCATTTTGACAATTCATATTCAAAACTATCAAAAACATTTAAAGAAGATATCAAGCCTACTCCAGTTCATGATCCTGAGCTTATTATTTTAAACGAAGAACTTGCTAAAAATCTAAATTTAAACTTTTCAGGAATAGATAAAAAAAAATTAGCTGAGATCTTTTCAGGAAACAGTTTACCTGATGGAACTAATTCAATTGCACAAGCATATGCTGGTCATCAATTTGGTCATTTCACAATGCTTGGTGATGGTAGGGCTGTTCTATTAGGAGAGCATTTAGTTAATAAAAATCAACGTTTTGATATACAATTTAAGGGTTCAGGCAGAACCTCTTTCTCTAGAGGTGGCGATGGAAGAGCCGCTTTAGGTCCAATGCTAAGAGAATATATAATTAGTGAAGCAATTAATGCTTTGAATATTCCAACAACTAGAAGTCTTGCAGTTGTTAGAACTGGAGAAAAAGTTGTAAGAGAAAATTTGTTAAATGGAGCAATTTTAACTAGAGTTGCGTCAAGTCATATACGAGTTGGTACATTTCAGTATATTGCAGCCACTCAAAATCTTGAAGATCTTAATACACTAATTAATTATACAATCGATAGACACTATCCAGAAATTCAATCCTCTAAATATAAAGCTTTAGATTTATTAAGTATAGTAATGGAAAAACAATGTCAGTTAGTAATCAATTGGATGAGAGTAGGATTTATCCATGGAGTAATGAATACTGATAACATGGCTATTTCTGGTGAAACAATTGATTATGGTCCATGTGCTTTCATGGATCAATACGATCCAAAAACTGTATTTAGCTCTATAGATAAATTTGGAAGATATGCTTTTTCAAATCAACCACCAATTACTAAATGGAATTTAGCAAGATTTGCAGAATGTTTAATTCCACTTATTGATAAAGATGAAGATACAGCGATTAAAATTGCAACAGAGTTAATTGATAACTTTCAAAATATTTATGAAGAAAAATGGTTAAATATGATGAGAGATAAACTTGGTTTATTTGGTAAAGATAAAAATGATCAAACATTAATTAATAAACTTTTAGATTGGATGAAAAATAATAATGCAGATTATACAAATACCTTCTGTCATTTAATGGGTGTTGAGATTGATAATGAAATTTACAAAAATGATGATTTTAAAGTTTGGGCTAATGAA
Source organism: Pelagibacteraceae bacterium AG-390-A02 (assembly GCA_003278165.1). Classification (GTDB taxonomy): domain Bacteria; phylum Pseudomonadota; class Alphaproteobacteria; order Pelagibacterales; family Pelagibacteraceae; genus Pelagibacter. The sequence continues at coordinate 18,667 of QCGU01000001.1, read as the reverse complement.
TGGCAAAAAAGATTAAAGTTAAATAATTCATCTGAAAAACATTTAGAACTGATGAAAAAAACTAATCCAATAATTATACCAAGAAATCAAAAAGTAGAAGAAGCCCTAGCTGATGCGGATAAAGGAAATCTAGAAACAATGAAAAAACTTTTAAAAGTTTTAAGTAATCCTTATTCTGATCAAGAAAATATTATTGAATTTCAAAAGCCTTCACCAATTGGTAATGAAAAATATCAAACTTTTTGTGGAACTTAATTATAAAACGTAAGGTTCTCTTCTTGCGGTTTTGCCTAACACTCTTTCAACAGCAAAATCACTTATATCAATTGTTTGGTATGAACCAGTTGTAATCAATTCAGTTAATGCTCTTCCAATACCTGGGGCTTGCATTAATCCTCTTCCTGTAAAACCAGTAGCCATATAAACGTTTTCGTACTTAGGATGTTTTCCAACAACAGCATTATTATCTAATCTGTTACAATCGTAATAACCTGCCCATCCTCCGGTTAATTTTAATTCTTCAAAAGCTGGTATTCTTTTTGCTAGTGCTGGCCAAACTAATTCTTCAAAATCATTCCATGCTGGCTCTAAATCATCTGCGCCAAATACTGACAATGGCGATCCTGCCAAATACTCTCCTCCTTCAGGTCTCCAATAAACACCAGTTGTTAAATCACCAGTTAATGGCATTTCTTTTATATATGTTGGACATTTTACTCTAAACACAGTGTGTTTTTGAGGCTCAACAGGAATGTCTTCTAACAATTCTTTGGTCCAACAGCCAGCTGCAGAGACAATTGTTTTAGCATTTATCTCTGAAAGACTTTTAACCTCTCCTTTTATAAATTCTGCTCCAAGTTCTATTGCCTTACTTTTAAGTGCACTATGAAACATAAAAGGATCAATCCAACCTTCACTTTGATTGTCTGTGTAAGTAGCAGTCTCAACTCCTTCATCATTTATATATGGAAACACTTTTGATAGCTCTGAGCCTTTAATATTTTTTGTACCCGCATCACATTCTTTATGATTTTCTAAAGCTTTATATTGTTCTTCAGCATGTTCGGGACCAAACATCAAAAGGTAACCGTTGGTGACCATACTTGCTGTTGGATTAGGATTTTTTTCAGTTTTCAATAATTCTGGTATTTGAAAAATAAATTCCCTAGCAAATTTACCTAGTAAGATATTTTCTTTTTGAAAAAATTGTCTTCTAAAACCTCCTAAAGATAAAGGAAATGAAGCTGTTTTGTAAGTTGGATCTCTTTCAATAACTTTAACTTTTCTTCCTTCTTTTGAGAGAAAATAAGCAGTTGCTACTCCAATTATTCCACCGCCAACTACAACAACATCATCCATAATTAATTTAAGATTATCAAACTTGAATTCAAAATTAGAGCAAAGCAACACCAAAGTAAATATGGAATCATTAAATACGAGCTCATCATTATGACGCGTCTATATCTTATGATTAGATTGATAATTAATGCAATTAACACAATCAATACCAACAATGCTAAAATCATGTTGTGAAATGCAAAGAAAACTATACTCCAAGTTGCATTGAAAACTAAATGAATAAAATAAATATAAACTGTGTTCATCTCTTTATTTTTAGAATGCCAATACATCCAAATAGAAATTGTCATCAATAAATATAAAATTGTCCATACTGGACCAAATACCCAATCTGGTGGATTAAAAACAGGTTTATTTAATAAAGAATACCAAGGCTCCTTGAAAGTTAATGTAGCTAAACCCCCAATTAATGAAGCTGAAAATGTAATGATAAGAAATAATATAAATGTTACAATTTTATTTTTTAACATAATGTTTATACATAACAAAAAATGAGTAAAAAAACTATTTGGATAACTGGCGGTAGTACAGGCATTGGCAAAGCCTTAGCAATTAAATTTGCAAACAAAGGATGGAATGTTGCTGTATCCGCAAGAAGAGCTGAACTCTTAGATGAACTTTCAAAAAATTATGAAAATATTTCATCATTTCCTTTAGATGTTACTGATAAAACAAAGTGTATAGAAATTTTTAATCAGATTAAAACTAAGTTTGAAAATATTGATATTTGTTTTTTTTCAACTGGTACATGGAATCCAAAAAAAGAAAAAGAAATCGATGTTGAACAAATGAAAGATGTTTTCAAAGTAAATTTTTTTGGAACAGTAAACTCCATTAAAGCAGTAGAGCAATATTACAGGGAAAGAAAAAATGGTATAATTACTATAGTTTCATCTATTGCTGGTTATAGAGGATTACCTAATTCAACTGGTTATGGACCATCGAAATCTGCACTAAATAATTTAGCAGAAAGTTTATATTTTGATTTTCAAAGATATAACGTTCGAGTTTGTTTGGTTTCCCCTGGTTTTATTAAAACACCAATGACAGATAAAAACGATTTTAAAATGCCATTTTTAAAGACACCTGAATTTGCAGCTGATCAAATTTATGATGGCTTAATTAATAAAAATGTTTTTGAGATTCATTTTCCAAAAGCACTTACTTTAACTTTAAAGTTATTTAGTTTTTTTCCAAGTAAACTTTATTTTAAATTAGTAGGGAGGATGACTAAGTTTCAAAAGAAATAATTAATCTTTCACAAATACAACAGTAAGTTCTGCAACTTTAAATCCAAACTTTGTCATTGTAGCTCTATTGATTGCAACTCTTTCATCTTGTTTAAATATCCAATCATCAAAAGTAATTTTTAATTCTTTTCCTTTAACTGGAACTAACAAAACGTATTCAAATTTAAAAGCAGGTCCGTATGAATAACCTATTGCTTTTCCAACAACGTCCCCAGCTGTACCTTCGTAATTATGTTCATCAATTTTAGTAATTGTCCACTCTCTATCTTGAACTTCACCATCATCCCAATTAAATTTTTCTTTTAAAATTAACTGTTTACCATCCCATGTTCCGTCTAAATCAGCTGAGAATTGTCTTGTAACTTTTCCCGATCTATTTTGTAAAACACCCCAGGCTTTAACATTTCCTGTTAGATATTCTTCAATAATTAATCTAGGTTCTTTATTTTTAAAATCTTCTGGTTTCATTGCACTATTATTTGAGCAACTTGTAATTAAGAATACCAAAATTATCAACGAAATTGATTTAATTATTTTCATATTATTGCTGTTATTTATTCTGCATTGAAAATTGAATCAAATCAATATTTTTAGATTTAAATCCTGCTTCACAATAAGATAAGTAAAATTCCCACATTCTTTTAAAAGTCAGATCAAAACCTTGATTTTTAATTTGATCCCACTTTCTTAAAAATTCTTCTCTCCAGATAGCTAAAGTTTCAGCATAGTGATCTGCATATGAAATGTATGAATTAATAGTTAATCCATTATCTGAAACATATCTATTAATACTATTTTTATTCGGAAGAAATCCTCCTGGAAAAATGTATTTTTGGATAAAATCCTGTCTATTTTTGTATCTATCAAACAAACTATCATCAATTGTTATTGCTTGAATTGCAGCCTTTCCCCCATTCGATAAATTATCCTTAATAGTTTTAAAATAACTCTCTAAATAATTTTGCCCAACTGCCTCAATCATTTCAATTGAAGCGATCGAATTATATTTTCCTTTAAGATCTCGATAATCTTTGATCTCAATATTTACTTTTTCATTTAGACCACATTTATGAATTCTCTCTTTTGCGTATTCGAATTGTTTTTTTGAAATAGTAATACAATCTAATTTGACGTCATATTTCTTACCTAAATATTCAGCAAAGCCGCCCCATCCGCATCCAATCTCTAAAACTTTATCTCCAGAACTAGGTTTGATTAGATCAATTAATTTTTGGTATTTATTATTTTGAGCAACACTTAAATTTTTTGAACTATCATCAAATATTGCACTTGAGTAAGTTAAGGTGTCATCTAGCCATAATGAAAAGAAATCATTTCCAAGATCATAGTGTTTTGCAATATTTTCCTTACTTCGACTTTTTGTATTTTTGATTATTTTATTTTTTATAAAATTAATTACAGGCAAATCGAGCAGACCAGAGAATTTATATATTAATTTAATATTTCTAGCTGTTAATTCAATTAAATCTGAGAGTTTATCTGTTTCAAATTCTCCTCTCATATAACTTTCAGCAAAACCAATACTTCCGCCTCTTATTAAATTATAATTAAGATTAGGATTTTTTATTTTAATATTTGCTTTTAAAGATTGATCTGGATTACCAAATTTTAAAACCTCACCCTCATAGGTAGTTATTTCAAGGTATCCATTTTTAATTTTACCTAAAAATTTAAATACTAATTTATCTGCAGCTCTGTTTAATAACATTAATTTTCTACTGTTATGTTGTTTCTCATTTTTAATTTTTTTTTAATAATTTTAATTCCTTTCATCCATAATTTAAATGCTTCAAAATGGATCGCTGATATTATTTTAACAGTCATTAGAGGATGTTTTAAATAAGACTTAAATAATTGACTACTATTTAACTCTGCTTTTTTACCATCCTGAGATGCAAATAGAATTTTTCCCTCTTGATCATATTGATCTATAATTACAGAAAGTTTTTCATTAGGATTTAGAATTCTAAAAAAGTACTTACAATTCATTTCTATAAAAGGTGAAACGTGAAATTTTTTAGAACAATTATTTTGAATTAATTTATTTTCATTATCTACCTTAAATACATAAGTATGTTGCTCGCCGAATGTATTTTTCACCTCATATAAAATAGATATTAATTTATCGTTTTGATTGTAAACGAAAAAGATACTTAGAGGATTAAATACATAACCTAAAATTCTTGGATAACAAAGCAGCTTAATTTTAATATCTACAGTTTCTATTTTATTTTGTTCTAAATTTTTTTTAACCCATTGTTCAAGAGAAGATCCATCGCGTTCACCATGATCCTTTTCATGAAAACTAATTAAATTGAATTTATTAAATGAAAAGAAACTGATTTCTTGATCTATTTTTTTTAATTCAGATAAATCAATTAAAAGTGAAAAAACGCTATACTTAAAATAGTGTTCTTTAGGTTTGAAACGTTTATGGATTACTTTACCGTTATATATACATGAGTTAGTCATTTAGGTATTTTAGCATTTCAATAGATGATTTTATTCCATCTTCATGAAAACCGTAACCAAAATAACTCCCGCAAAAAAGTAAATCTTTTTTATTTTGCAAACTAGATAGTTCTGATTGAGCATCTAATGCTTTTTGATCATAATAAGGATGAGTAAATTTAACTATTTTAAGTATTTTATCTTCGTCAATCTTAATATAAGGGTTAAGAGTTAAAAAAATATCCTGATCACATTTAAGATTTTGCAAAAGATTTAACCAATAAGTAATAGAGTTTTTTTCTAAATCTTTGTCATTTATAGATGAATTCCATGAAGACCACACTTTTTTATTTTTTGGCATCACTCTTTTGTCAGTATGAATATATGCAATATTTTCCTTATAGCTAAAATTGGATAAAATTTTTGTCTCTTCATGAGTAGGATTATCAATCAACTTTAAAGCTTCATCAGCGTGAGCTGCAATTACAACTTTATCGTAATCAAAAAATTCACTTTCACCACCATAATATAAATCTAATCCTTTTGATTTTCTTATAATTTTTTTAATTTTGTAATTTTTGAAGTATTCACCACTTATCTTTGAAATTACTTTGTTAACATAAGTCCTGCTTCTGTTGGTTACGGTATACCACTGAGGTCTATTTTTTAATTTAAAGAGCCCATGGTTTTGAAAAAATTTTAAAAAGAATGTTATTGGCATCTTGCTTGCTTCATAAGGTGGCATAGACCAGATTGCAGATACCATCGGAATAATATGGTAATCAATAAACGTTTTTGATAGTTTATTATTTTCTAAATATTCACCTAAAGTTAATTTTTGATCTTTCACATTTATTTGATCACTATTTTTATAAAATTTGATGATATCAAAAAACATTTTTAAAAAATTAAGGTTAAACAAATTAGATCTGTTAGAAAAAATTCCATTCAAACCTTTTCCGCAATATTCAAAGTTTGTATTCTCTACTGATACAGAAAAGGACATGTCACTTTTTTCAATCTGAACATCATTTTCTTTGAAAAAATTAATTAAATTTGGATAAGTTTGAAAATTAAATACAATAAAACCAATATCTATAGATACCTTCTTTTCATCAAAAATTAAATCTATTGTATGAGAGTGACCGCCAAAATGATCTTCTTTCTCAAAAAGATCTACATGATGTTTTTTTGATAAATAATAAGCAGCACTTAAGCCTGATATACCAGAACCAACTACGGCAATTTTCATTAATAATTATGCCGCGTCTTCTTTAAACTCATCCATACTTGGACAAGTGCAAAATATATTCTTATCTCCATAAACATTGTCCACTCTTGCAACTGGTGGCCAAAATTTATTTGTTTTTAAGAACTTAGCAGGATAAGCAGCTTGCTCTCTTGAATATTTATGATCCCACTCATCTGATGCAAGTTCTATGTCAGTATGAGGTGCGTTCTTAATAGGATTGTCTACTTTATCAAACTCACCAGACTTAATTTTATCTATTTCTGATTTAATATTTATTAAAGTATCACAAAATCTATCAAGCTCAGATAGGCTCTCACTCTCCGTTGGCTCTATCATCATAGTTCCTGCAACTGGCCAAGACATTGTTGGTGCATGGAAACCATAATCAATTAATCTTTTTGCAATATCTTCCTCGGTGATACCTGTCTCACTTTTAATTGATCGAATATCAATAATACATTCATGAGCAACATTGCCGTTTGAGCCTTTGTACAAAATTGGGAAATGATCTTTAAGTCTATGAGCTATATAATTAGCATTTAATATAGCAACTTGGGTAGCTAGTTTTAAACCTTCAGAACCCATCATCTTAATATACATCCAAGAAATTGATAAAATACTTGAACTTCCCCAAGGTGCAGCTGAAACTGCTCCTATTCCTGTAGCGGGTCCACAATCTTTAACAACTGGATGGTTGGGAAGGTAAACTTGCAAATGTCTTTTACATGCAATTGGTCCCATTCCAGGTCCTCCACCACCATGTGGAATACAGAATGTTTTGTGTAAGTTTATATGACAAACATCTGGACCAAAATTTCCTGGTCTTGCTATACCAACAAGTGCATTTAAATTTGCACCATCCATGTAAACTTGACCACCGTGTTTATGAATTAATTCACAGATATCTGTAATTTTTTCTTCAAATACTCCGTGAGTAGACGGATATGTAACCATTAATGCTCCAAGGTTTTCAGAATGCAGTTCTGCTTTTTTCTTTAAATCATCAAAATCAACATTTCCTTCTTTGTCACAATCAACAACTACAACTTTCATTCCAACCATTTGAGCACTAGCAGGATTTGTTCCATGTGCTGAGCTTGGTATTAAACATATATTTCTGTTTTCTTCGCCTCTATCTAAATGATATTTTCTAATTACCATTAATCCTGCATACTCTCCTTGAGCACCTGCATTAGGTTGAAGTGAAACTCCAGAAAAACCAGTAATAGATCTTAACCAATTTTTAAGATCAGTGAATAATGCTCTATAACCTTCCATCTGCTCTACTGGAACAAACGGGTGAGGTTCAGCTAATTCTCTCCATGAAATAGGTATCATTTCTGCAGTAGCATTTAATTTCATAGTACATGATCCAAGTGCAATCATAGTTCTATTAAGAGCTATATCTTTATCTTCTAATTTTTTTAAATATCTAAGCATCTCAGTTTCGGAATGATATGAATTAAAAACAGGATGTTCTAAATATTTTGAAGTTCTCAATAAATTTTTTGGTAAGTTTGGCAAACTTACTGTTGGATCTTCTTTTTTAATCGACTCAGCTGCATTAAAAATTTTTAATAATTGATTTACTCTATAAACATTTTTCTTTTCGTCAAAAGAAACAGCTAACATTTCAGAATTTACTCTTCTAATGTTTACCTTTTGATCTAAAGCATTTTTATAGATTTGATCAGTTTTATCCTTTGTTACAATCGTAACTGTATCAAAAAAATGATCTGAATAAATTTCATATCCTGATTGTTTTAATTTATCTGCAAAATTTTTAGCTAATTGTGATACTCGTTCTGCAATAGTTTTTATTCCATCTGGCCCATGGTAAATAGCATATGCTGCTGAAACAATTGCTAACAATGCTTGAGCGGTACAAATATTACTTGTAGCTTTATCTCTTCTAATATGCTGTTCTCTTGTTTGAAGTGATAATCTGTAAGCTTTATTTCCATGTCTATCAACAGACACACCAATAATTCTTCCTGGCATAGATCTTTTAAACTCGTCTTTAGTTGCAAAGAAAGCTGCATGAGGTCCACCATAACCCATTGGAATTCCAAACCTTTGAGAGCTTCCAACTGCAATATCGGCACCTAATTCTCTTGGTGTTTTAAGTAGTGCTAAAGCTAATAAATCAGAAACTAATACAGCTTTTCCATTTTTTTTATGGATTTTGCTAATAGCTTCACTTGGATCTTTGATGTCTCCTAAAGTTCCAGGATATTGAAGAATTCCACAAACCAAATCTTCTTTTAATTGATCTAATACTTTGTCTTCATTACCAACAAGGATTTTTAATCCCATTGGCTCTGCTCTTGTTTGAATTACATCAATTGTTTGTGGATGACAATTTTCTGAAACAAATACTAAATTACTATCCTTTTTATTTAGTCTATAGCTTAATCCCATAGCTTCTGCAGCAGCTGTTCCTTCATCAAGCAAAGATGCGTTTGCGATATCCATGCCGGTAAAATCAACAATCATTTGTTGGAAGTTTAGAAGCATTTCTAATCTTCCTTGTGCTACTTCAGGCTGATAAGGAGTATAAGAAGTGTACCAGCCTGGATTTTCTAAAATATTTCTTAAAATTACATATGGAGTGTATGTTCCATAGTAACCCATACCGATAAAATTTGAATAAATTTGATTTTTTTTTGATATTGCTTTCAATTTTCTTAATGCTTCATACTCAGAATTAGACTCACCTATATTTAATCCATCTTTCAATTGTATCTTTTCTGGAACTGTGCTTTTGATCAAATCATCTAATGAATTGTAATTAAGCTCCTTCAGCATTTTATTTTGATCTTCATCTGAAGGTCCAATGTGTCTTTTTAAAAAGTCTTTTTGTGAGTTGTGTAACATTAGCTAGCATTCTCCTTTGCAAATTTATCATATTCTTCTTTATTCATTAAACTGTCCATTTCAGAACTATCTTTCAATTTAAGTTTAAAAAACCAAGCTGATCCCTCAGGGTCTTCATTAATCTTTGCAGGATCATCTACTATAGCTTGGTTAGTATCCACTACTTCACCACTTACTGGTGTATAAACGTCACTTGCAGCTTTAGTTGACTCAACTACACCCGCTGAACCATCTTTATCAACATTTGAACCCTTCTCAGGTAATTCAGCAAAAACAATATCTCCTAACATTTCCGTTGCATGTTTTGTAATTCCAATGGTGGCAACATCTCCTTCCACTGTAATCCACTCATGTTCTTTTGAAAATTTAACTTCACTCATTAGTTTACTCCTTTCACATAACTTTTTTTATAAAATGGTAACCCACACACAATTGCAGGATGTTTTTTTCCTCTTACTTCCAGTAAAATTTTTGTATCAACTTTAGAATACTCTTTATTAATGTAACCCATTGCTATTGGACCATTTACACTTGGACCAAAAGTTCCACTAGTTATTTCACCAATTTGCCTATCTGCATCATCAAATATTTTAGTTTTTTCTCTAGCAATCAACCTGCCTTCGGGTTTAATCCCTACTCTTATTTGACTTGCTCCATCATTCATTTGGTTCATAATTTTTTTTGACCCTATAAAATCACCATTTGATAACCTAGACTTTGAGATTGCCCATTTAAGGTTTGCCTCAACCGGTGTTTTATTTATATCTAATTCGTGACCATATAAGCACAATCCAGCCTCTAATCTCAAGGTATCTCTTGCCCCAAGTCCTATAAGTTGTGCTCCCTTTTCTATTAAATTTTCTACAAATTTTTCAGCTTTATCGTTAGATATTGAAATTTCAAATCCATCTTCCCCTGTATAACCTGATCTAGTAACAAATAATTTTTTATTATCAGAATCAAACCAATTGCCTGACATAAAATTAAGTTGATCAACCCCAGTTATAATTGAGTTTAAAATTTCAACAGACTTAGGACCCTGAATTGCTATCAAAGATCTATTGTTGTCCAAATTCATTTTAAATTTCGTGCCTAATAGATTAGATAAAATCTCAAAATCTTTATCTTTACATGCAGCATTTAGAATAATTAAATATCCTTTCTCTATTTTGGTAATAATTAAATCATCATAAATTCCAGCATCTTCATTCATTAAAAAACTATACTTAGAGCAGTTTTGTTTTAAATTTTTTAAATCTAATGGAAAAATTTTTTCTAATTCTTCTGTTAAACTTTCATCACCATAGATGAATAACTGTCCCATGTGAGATACATCAAATATTCCAGAGTGTGATCTTGTAAATTTGTGTTCTTCAATAATACCTTTGCTATACTGAATGGGCATTTCATAACCAGCAAATTCAACAAACTTAGCGTTGTTACTTTGATGAAGTTTATTTAGTGATGTTTTTTTTATTTCCATATTAACTCATCTGTGCCCCCTCTGTCTTGGTGCCTGAGAGATTTGCTCCTTCGGCGAGAATAATTCTCTTTCCAGAGTTAATATGTACGGTCCTTTTGCCTGAGAGTTTCCGGGGTGGTTGCTCCTTCGGCGCTACAAAAGTAGTCTCTCCCGTAAATAAATTTATAGCACATTTAAAATGTTTATGTGAAATTTATTTAGCTATCTTTTTGACAAGTAATGGAGACAAAAACTGTATAACCACCGCTGTTATAACTACCGCTCCACCAAAAAGCACTGTAAGTGGCGGGTTTTCGTTTGCAAACATCCATGCCCACAAAGGTCCTAAGACAGCTTCAGTTAACATAATTATTCCAACAAATGCTGAGGGAGTTGATCTTGCTCCAATTGTTATAAGTATAAAACCAAGTCCAACTTGAAAAAATCCTGCAATAAAACCTAAAAAAATATCATTTGTTGAAACAATAATACTTGGTGACATAAACAAACCTATTAATGTTGCAAAAATTCCAGCAACTAATTGTAAAGGTATCATGTCAACTTTAGGATATTTTCTGACGATTAAAATTAAGATCGCAAATGATATTGGCATAATGAATGCTACTAAGTTTCCGATCATTTGACCTGGTGTTAGTGAAGTTCCCAACATTAAAATGATGCCAACTACTGCTGTAATAATACAAGTTAATGTAAGTTTAGAAATTTTCTCTTTTAAAAAAATATAACCAAAAATTGCCAAAAATAATGCCTGTGTTTGTATGATAAAGTTTGCATTTGCTACTGTTGTTTCATACATAGCAAATACATAACTAGCAAATCCTATAGATAAAATTATTCCACCTATAAATCCTGGTATTCCAGATTCATAAAGAGCACTGAAAATTCTTCCTTTGTAAGTAAATATTAAAAAAATTGTAATTGCTCCAATAAAGAAAAGTGATCTCCAAAATAATATTTGCCAAAGTGTAGATCCATCGAAAGATTTAACAATTAAACCACCAAAACTTAATGCACAAGCTCCTAAAAAAACTAAAAAAGGACCTGGTATTTTTAAAAAAAAATTCATTAAATTTGTAATAGTAAATTTTGAGTTTCCATTTCATATAATTTAAAAAGTGTTTCAGCATCAGATAAATTTATCTCTTTAAATTTGACTTTTGAACCAGGTGATATTTGTACTAGTCGATCATAATCAACACTTGCAACAACACCAATTTTTGGATAACCACCAACAGTTCCATGATCTGAAAGCATAATAATTGGATTGCCGTCAGCAGGTACCTGGATAACACCTTTAATTAATCCTTCTGATTTAATATTGGTATTTACAATATTTTCAATTTTTGAGCCTTCTAAACGCATTCCCATTCTGTCTGAAAGTTTTGATACAGTAAATTTTTTTTCAAAAAATATCTTTTTTCCTTCTTCAGAAAAATAATTAAAGTTTGGTCCTTTTATTACTCTGATATTTTCAACTTTAGAATTAATATAATTGGTCTTTCTTTTACTTTGGTCAGAATTAATATTTAAGATATTTATTTTTTGACCATTTTCTAATTTCTTTCCATCATTTGATCCAATATTTGCTTTAGTATTTATTGAACAACTATTCCATTGAAATTTTAAATCTAATCCTCCACCAATTGCCAGATATCCATATACTGATTTATTTGTCGAAATAAGATTAATTTGATCTCCACTTTCAATTTGATAACTTTCATAACAATTACCATCAATTTCTGTACCACTTTTAATAATTTTAAAAACTACATCACCTGTAACTGCTATATTTATTTTTTCTCCAGTATATTTTAAATGTGGTCCTTGATATGCAAATTCTATCACTGGTGAATTTAACTTATTACCCGTTAACTTGTTAGCTAAACAATAATTTCTATTATCCATTGCTCCGCTAAATGGGATACCAATGTGATAAAGATTGCTTCTTCCTTGATCTTGAAAAGTTGTGTTAACTCCAGCCCTTATAATTTCAAAATTATTTGTCATTATAACTATTGTATTCTTCAATATTTATTTGTTTAAAAACAACTGTATCTCCAGGATTAATTAAATTTGGCTCTACTTCGTTTGAATTATCAAAAACATCTAATGGTGTATTGCCAAGTATGTTCCATCCACCGGGGCTTTCAAATGTATAAATATTTGCAAATTGTTCGGTTAGTGCGACTGACCCTTTTGGAACTTTTACTCTTGGTGTTTCTAATCTCGGTACCCTCATATTTTCATCTAGATCTCCTAAAAATGGCATACCAGCAATAAATCCAGTCATGTAACAAAAGTATTCTTTACTGAAAAAATTTTTTATAATTTTATCTCTATTGATTTTTAATTTTTCTTCCAATCTTTTTATATCAAGAGAAAATTGATCATCACAACAAACTGGAATTTCTATTTTAGTATTATTTTTATCTTGATTTTCATTAACATTTAAATTTTCAATTAATTTTTTAACTTCTTTAAAGTTTGTTTTTCTAAGATCATAAGAAACTATCAATTTATTATAAGAAGGAGTAAGATTATTTATACTTTCGAAGTTCTCTTTTTTTAAAGCTTTAAAATATTTTATTACCTCAGAGTTAACTGATTTATTTACTTCTTTACCAAAGTCACAATAGACAGCTGCGTCACCAAGATTTGATATATTTTTTATCATGGCATGTTATACTTCAACAATTAGAACTATGGAAATTAATATAAATTGCGATTTAGGTGAAAAATCAAAACACCATTCAAATAAATATGATCCAGATTTACTTGATATAGTAAACTCTGCTAACGTTGCATGCGGATTTCATGCTGGTGATGAAGAATCCATGAATCAAGTAGTCAAAATATCAAAAAAAAATGGTGTTAGTATTGGTGCTCATCCATCATTTAATGATCCTGCAAACTTTGGAAGACAAAGAATGAACCTTGCACCTGAAGAAGTTAGAAAATTGATTATTGATCAATATGAAATTTTACAAAAGATTGCTCAAGATCATGGAGAAAATGTTACTCACATAAAACCACATGGAGCATTAAACAATATGGCATGTGAGGATATTGATCTAGCTACCACTCTAGCTAAAGCAATAAATGAGATAAGTAAAGATTTAATCTATTTGGTTCCAACAGGTTCTAAAATGGAACAAGCAGCTAAAAAATTAGATATGAAAATTGCATGTGAGATTTTTGCAGATAGAACCTATGAAGATGATGGTAATTTAGTTTCAAGAAAAAAGGCACATGCATTAATTACAGATCCTGAAGAGGCAAAAAAACATGTTTTAAGCATGGTAAAAAATCAGGCACTGAATTGTCACAGTGGAAAGCAAATACCTTGTGAAATCGATTCTGTATGCATACATGGGGATAATGAAAGTTCGCTTGCTACTGCAAGATCAATTAGAGAAAATTTAATTGAAAATGGACTTAATTTAAAACCTTTAAGCCAAATGGAGAAATTTATATAATGATAAAAAAAATATTCTTAATAATCGTATTAACATTATTCTCAACAAACTTAATAGCTGCAGGCACAGATAGTACAAGTAAAGTAAAATCTGATTACGATAAGGCTGTAAAACATATCAAAGTTGCAAAAAAATATGAAAAAAAAGGTAAACTAGAAAAAGCCAAAAAAAGATATGAAAAGGCTTTACCTTTACTTATTAAATCAAACAAGAAAAAACCACTTCAAGCAGATACTTTAAATTATTTAGGATTTACAACTAGAAAGCTTGGGGATTATGAAAATGGTGAAAAATATTATCTTTTAGGATTAGAAATTGATCCAAATCATAAAGGTATTAATGAGTATCTTGGAGAGCTTTATGTTGCAACAAATAGAATGGATTTAGCTAAAGAAAGACTTAAAGTTCTAGAAGCTTGTAACTGTGAAGAATATAAAGAGTTAAAAGAAATAATCGAAGGAACAAAGAAATCTAAATACTAATTTAAATGCTAGATATTCAGGACCCACTAGAAGCAAGAAAAGTTATAAGAGAAAATAAATATACTGAACAAACTGCAGGTGCTGCTAACAAGTATGTTCAAGGAAATCTTTGTATTTTACCAAGTAAATATGCAATGGACTTTGCTTCTTTTTGTCAAAAAAATCCTAAACCTTGTCCATTAATTGGATTTGGCACGAAAGGAGATCCTTCATTAAAAGATCTGGGTGAAATTGATATCAGAACCGATGTTCCTCAATATAGAGTATGGGAAAAAGGAAAATTAATTGATGAACCACATGATATTAAAAAATATTGGAATGAAGATTTAACTACTTTTGTTCTTGGTTGTTCCATGTCATTTGAGCTACCTTTAATTGAAGCTGGTATTCCAATTCAACATATAGAAAACAATACAATTGTTCCGATGTATAAAACTTCAATAGATTGTGAACCTGCAGGACAATTTTCAGGAAAACTAGTTGTATCTATGAGACCATTAAATTCAAAAGATACAATAAGATCAATTCAAATTAGTTCTAGATTTCCAGCCGTTCATGGTGCACCTGTGCATGTTGGTAATCCTGATGAAATTGGAATAAAAGATATAATGAAACCTGAATATGGTGATCCACCTAGAGCAATAAAGAACAATGAAATTCCAGTATTTTGGGCGTGTGGTGTCACCCCTCAATCTGTTTTAGAGAATTCAAAACCTGATTTTTGTATTACTCACAGTCCTGGTAAAATGCTTATTACTGATAAACTAAATAACGATCTTGCTGCTTTATAATTAATTTCCTAAAAAAACCTTAGTAACTTTTTCATTATCAACTAAATCTTCTGATTTTCCATCAATAACTAATCTACCACTTTCTAATACATAGCCTCTGTCAGCCATACTAAGAGCTAATCTTACATTTTGCTCTACAAATAAAATTGATATTCCCTCTGCAACAATATTTTTAAAAATCTTAATTAAGTCTTTCATAACCATCGGTGATAAACCTAAAAAAGGTTCATCAACCATTAAAAGTTTGGGCAAACCCATCATTCCTCTTGCTATAGCTAACATTTGTTGCTCACCGCCAGACATTGTTTTTGCTAACTGATCTGATCTGGTTTCTAACTTTGGAAATATATTATAAACTTTCTTTAATGAATTTGTTAACTCTTCTTTTGCTTTTGGGTGCCAAGCACCTAACAAAAGGTTTTGTTTAACAGTAAGATGAGGAAACACTCTTCTCCTTTCTAGTACATGTGAAATTCCTAACTCAGTTCTCCTGTGAGTTGGTATATTTGAAATTAAGGTATTATCAAAAGTGATTGTTCCTTTTTTATGCTCAACTAAATTACTTATAGTATTTAAAACAGTACTTTTACCAGATCCGTTTGGTCCCAAAAGTGCAACCATTTCAGCTTTATTTACGTTAATTGAAACATCCCAGATAACCTGAAAATCATCATACAAAACATCAATATTTTTTACATCAAGCAGCATCAAAAGTTCCTAGGTAAGCATCTATTACTTGTTTATTGTTTTGAATTTCTTTTGGTTCTCCAAATGCAATTCGTTTTCCTTGATCTAATGCAAGAACATTGTCAGAAATTTCCATGATAATATTTATATTATGTTCAATTGTAATAATCGTTACACCTGTCTTTTTTAATTTTTTAACAAGTTCAACAAGCCCAGGAATAGTTTTTTGATCCACACCTCCTGTTACTTCATCCATCAAAAGTAATTTAGGATCAATAGCCATAGCTCTAGCCATTTCTAATCTTTTCCTTTGTCCAGTTGATAACTCCTTTGCAAAGTGATGTCTTTTTTCAATCAAATCTACAAAATCAATAATCTCTAAGGCTCTATCTCTTGCTCTTTTAATATCTTTTTCTTTTACAAATGCTCCTATCATTACATTTTCAAGTAATGTTTGATCTGCGAATGGTTTTAGTTTTTGAAAAGTTCTCCCTACTCCAAGGTTGCTTATTTTATCAGGACTTATCCCAAAAATATTTTTGTCAAAAAATTTAACTTTTCCAGTGTCTGGTTTTGTAAAACCAGTAATCAAATTAAATAAAGTAGATTTACCAGCACCATTAGGTCCTATTACTCCTAAAATAGATCCTTCTTCAACATCAAAAGAAATATCCCTATTTGCATGAATACCACCAAAAGATTTACTTAGTTTTTCAACTGTTAGTATTTTCATCGTTGTTTCTTTCTTTCTAAAATATCTTTTGGGATAAATGAAATCAGACCGTTAGGTCTAAAAATACAAATAATCATTAATATCAAACCATAAAAAATTAAATCGACAGCTCCACCTGTGCCTCCTAAATAAATTCTTGAATATTCTGAAATTGGTACAAGGATTGAAGCACCTATAATTGGACCCCAAACATTTCCGATTCCACCCAGCACTGTGATTAATAAAACTATAATTGATATCTCAATATTAAAAACTCTATCTGGGTCGATAATTAAAATATATTGAGCAAACAAACTTCCCATAGGAGCCATAATCATTGCTGAAATCACATAAGCTATAATTTTATAATTTGAAACATTAATGCATAAACTTAATGCTGCCTGTGGATCGTCTCTAACTGCTCTTAATCTGTAACCTAATTTGGATCTACTCAATAACCAGACTAAAAAGAACGTGATTAAAAAGAAAATTAAAAATACATAATAATAAGGAACTTTACTGCTATGAAACTGCAATGCAGACCAAGAATCTTCCGGTGTCATTGTCACCCACAATCCTGATGCGGCTCCTACTAAATCCCACCTTTGAAAGACTACTTGGAAACTTATCCCAATTAATAAAGTAGCAATTGCAAAGTAGTGACCACTTAATCTAAGCATTGGTATACCGATTAAGACAGCAAAAATTGCAGAAACAAACATGCCAAAAAATATACTTATCCAAGGTGTTATTCCGTACTCCATATAAAAAAATGAAGTTGCATAAGCACCTATTCCAAAAAATGCTCCATGACCTAAACTAATTTGACCAGAAAAACCTGCTATAACATTCCAAGATTGAGCCATAACTGCATGCATAAAAATCATAATAAATAAATGCAGATAAAATGAATTCATCCCAAAAAGCGGAAGTGCAAACAAAAGTATAATTAAGCCAGCAATTATTGATATTACTCTATTATTTGTATTCCAAATCGGTTCTGATTTTGCAAATTCTAACCTACTATCCATCAATACCTACCAAACAGACCTTGAGGTTTATAAATCACAACCAAAAGATAAATTGCGAATACATATAAAAGTTTAAATGATGGATCGATCAATAATCCACCTAAAGATTCGACTAATCCTATAATTATACCAGCGTATAAACATCCAATGATACTTCCAAAACCACCAAGTGCTACAGCAACGAAAGCAAATAATGCAAAATTAATACCAACATCAGTAAAAATAAAAAAATAGTTTGCCATCATTCCACCTGCTACTCCCACACAACCAAGTCCAATCGCCCAACCTATTGCAAACATTTTATTGGATGGAATTCCTAAAATTTCTGCTGCGTGTCTATCTTGTGCTGTTGCTTGAAGCGCTAATCCAGTTTCTGTTTTTGTTACAAACCAATACAAACCAAAAAATGCAACTAAACAAACAAGACTTGCATAAAGTTGGGGTTGGCCAATAAATACAGATCCAATTTCAATACGCCCTTCTAATAAGGGCTTATCGACATTTCTAAAATCTGGAGTCCATAATAGTTGAGCAATTGATCTGATAAAAATAGACAACCCAAATGTAGCACAAATTTGGATAAGCATTTTTGCTTTCAAGATATATCGGATTAGAAAATAATGAGTGATGATCCCGCAGAATGCTAACAATAGTATAGTTATTGGTATTGAAAACAACGGATCCAAACCAAACAAAGACCAAAGCCAAAATGATGAAAACATGGATAACATTAAATGCTCTCCATGAGCAAAGTTTACAATTTCCATCAAACCAAAAATTAAACTTAAGCCTGCT